>DASWQX010000621.1:0-3011 GCA_036403495.1 Thermoanaerobaculia bacterium | reverse complement strand
GATGCTGGCCTCGCGGTGGCTGAAGGCGAAGGACGCCGCCGAGCCCGGCGAGGGCTCGCGCCAGCGCGGGCTCTACGCCCGCGTCGAGCGCGGCTACATGCGCCTGCTCGACTTCGCCATGGCCCACCGCTGGATCGTGGTGGTGACGATGATCCTGGTCTTCGTCTCGATCGTGCCGCTGTTCATGGCGGTGAACAAGAACTTCCTGCCCAACGACGACGAGTCGCAGTTCCAGGTGATCGTCCGCGCTCCCGAGGGGGCGAACCTCGCCGCCACGCAGACGATCCTCGAATCGATCGCCTCCCGCGTGCGCGCCCTGGCCGGCGTCGCCACCACCGTGGTCACCATCGGCGACGATCCGCAGAAGACGCTCAACCTGGGCTCGATCTACGTCCAGCTCAAGGAGCCGAAGACCCGCAAGGAAGATCAGTTCAAGATCATGCAGCACGTGCGCGAGCAGATCCTGCCGCAGTATCAGGCGCTGAAGCTGCGGGCGCAGGTGGTGCTGGTGTCGGCCTTCGGCGGCGCCGTCAACAACGACATCCAGTTCTGGATCGGCGGCCCCGACCTCGCCAAGCTCGACCAGTACGCGCGGAAGCTCAAGACGGTGCTGGCCCAGGTGCCGGGCACCACCGACGTGGACACCAACTTCATCGTCGGCAAGCCCGAGCTGGGCGTGCGGATCGACCGCGACAAGGCGGCCGACCTCGGCGTGCGGGTGCAGGACATCGCCAGCTCCCTCAACGTCCTCGTCGGCGGCCAGAAGGCGACCTCCTACTTCGAGGGGGGCGAGGAGTACGAGGTGCACGTGCGGGCCGAGGAGCCGGACCGCAACAACCCGGCGGCGATCTCCTCGATGGAGGTGCCGGCGGTGAGCCGCGGCACGGTGCCGCTGCGCGACGTGGTCAGCCTCCAGGAGGCCACGGGGCCCTCGCTGATCAACCGCCTCAACCGCCGCCGGCAGGTGATGGTCACCGCCAACATGCGCCCAGGCCACTCGCAGCAGGCGGCGATCGACGCGCTCAACAAGACGGCGGTCGCGCTCAAGATGCCGCCCGCCTTCTCCTACGGCCTCACCGGCCAGTCGCGCGAGCAGGGCAAGGCGGCGGCGGCGTTCGCCACGGCGTTCCTGCTGTCGATCATCTTCATGTACCTGATCCTGGCGGCGCAGTTCGAGAGCTGGCTGCACCCGATCACCATCCTGCTCTCGCTGCCGCTGACGGTGCCGTTCGCGCTGCTGTCGATCCTGGTGCTGAACCAGTCGCTGAACATCTTCTCCTGCCTGGGCGTGCTGGTGCTGTTCGGCATCGTGAAGAAGAACGCGATCCTCCAGATCGACCACACCAACGGCCTGCGGGCGCAGGGGATCCCGCGGGCGGAAGCGATCCGCGAGGCGAACCGCGACCGACTGCGGCCGATCCTGATGACCACCCTCGCCTTCGTGGCCGGCATGATCCCCCTGGTCGCCTCCAGCGGCACCGGCGCCGGCACCAACCGCGCGATCGGCTCGGTGATCCTCGGCGGCCAGCTCATGTCACTGGTGCTGACGCTGATCGGCACGCCGGTCGCCTACAGCATCTTCGATGACTTGGCGGAGGCGCGGATCTTCTCGCGGGTGCGGAGCAAGTTTTCCCGCAACCGCGGTGCCGAGGATACGGCGGGGATTCACCCGACGCCGGTGGTGGACTGAGGCGGGTTGCCGAAGGTGTGCGGGCCGCCGCCGCCCGGGCATAAATGCCCGGGCTACAGTGGAAACGAAAAGCCGGCTGAAGCCGGCTCAACTCGCGGCCGGAGGAATTGAGCCTCCTTCAGGAGGCTTTTTGGTTCAAGCGTAGCCCGGGCATTGATGCCCGGGCGGGGGAGGCGCCGCGAACAAGGTTGAGCAATACTGGCCTTCTGCGGGGAACCTTACGGGGGGATTACAGCAAAAAGAAAGTCAGGAGTCGTCTGCTGACCGCCAGTTTTGTAACACGACCGGAAACCCGGCAGCCTGGATGTATTCGTAGTGTTCACGGTTACCGGTACAGACCGGATGGCCTTGCGCGAGGGCGCAGGCAGCGATCGCGACGTCGGCTACGCCGATGATCCGGCCCCGGTTGGTTAGAGCGGCATCGATACGGCCAGCCAGGATCGCCGATTCGGTATCGAAGGGCAGAACCTCGACCGCTGAAAGAAAGCCCACGAACTGATCGGCGCGATCTACCGCGCCGATGCGATAAAAGCCACGGACCACCTCCATGATGGAGAGGACCGTCGTCGTATATCGGCCCTCGACGGCCAGATATTCGGCCGCCCGTTTCATGACGATGGCGTTTTTTCCTTTGAGAATCTCGGAGAGGATGTCGGTGTCGAGGAGGACCTTACTCATTCCGGCGTCCTCAGACGCCGGGTCGCTCTCTCTCTATAAGCCTCCGCACAGACATCTTCTACAAGGTCCGGAATATCGGAGAAGAGACTATCCAGCGGAGAGCCCTTGGCGGCCCTCGTCTCAGGGATCTCGTTTGGCATCTCCCCGGCATCGTGGACCACGCGCTCTACCAGTCGCAGCCGTTCCCGCAAGGGAAGCGCGCTGATCGCTTCATAGATCTGTTGAAACGTCATCGTCCGTCACCTCACCCACTACCTTACACGATCTCGCCTACTCCGCGGATACCCTCCCCCTGGAGCGCCTTGCCCTCGACCCGCACGAGGTAGGCCCCGCGCGTCCAGCCGGTGGGCCGGACCGAAGGTGATTGGCGGAGCGTAGCCGGTGGCGAAAGATTGGCTTACTCCGGAATTTCCCGGTTCGTTCCCTGGTACACGTCCCGCCGATGACCGATCTTCAGAATCCAGATCTCGTCTGCGCGCAGTCCAAAGATCACCCGCCAGGTCCCAACCCGTAGAGACCACAGCCCCGCCTTGGTGTAGGCGAGAGGCTTCGCGAATTCCTCAGGCTGATTGGAGAGCTTGCTTTCGATGGCGGATTTGATCCGCTTCCGGGTGGGCGGGTCCAGCTTCGGGATGTCCTCTCC
>DASWQX010000620.1:0-5394 GCA_036403495.1 Thermoanaerobaculia bacterium | reverse complement strand
CGCCATCTCGTTGAGACGCAGGAGCTCCCGCAGGACCACCGGGTTCTCGCAGAGGGCCTCGTAGATCATCCATTCGCCCTGCTCGATGCGCTGGGCGATCTCCACCTCCCCCTCGCGGTCGAGCAGGGGGACGGTCCCCATCTCGCGCAGGTACATGCGCACGGGGTCGTTCGTCTTCTCGTGGGTGGCGAGACCGAATTCCGTCGTCTCGTCCTCTTTCTTGTCGAACTCGCTCGGGCCGGACTCGAAATCGTCGCGGTTCTGGTACCGCTCGGGCCGGTCGATGACGTCGACCCCGAGATCGGCGAACCGGAGATAGATCTCGTCCAGCTCGTCCGGGAGGCTCACCACCTCTTCCGGAAGCATCTCGTAGATCTCGTCGTAAAGAAGGTACCCCTTCTCCTTGCCCAGCTCGATGAGCTGCTTGACCGAGCTGTACTTCTCTTCGACGTGGGTGGCACTCGAAATCGTCAATGTCCTCTCCTATCAGCTTCAATCGGGACCTGGACACGCGCGGGCCGCAGCCGCTAGGGGCTCAACCGGACCCCGGATTTCCTCCGGGCCGGGACCCCCGATGCAAGCTGCGGCTCAATCGGGTCTTCTCGTCCACGAGGCGGTCGCGGAGCGCATCGTTCCTCGTGCGCTGCGCCTCGTTGATCTCTCCGTGCAATTCTTTGATACGCTGCCGGCGCCAGCGGCCCGTCAGCTTGTCGAGGGACTCCAGAAGCGCGATTCTTCCGGACGTAAGCTCCCTTTCTAGCATGATTTTCGCTAGCCGGGCAACCGCCGCGTCACCTTCCCCCAGCCTGGACTTCAACGTCTGGAAGTCCGGGGGAGTCCTGGCTCCTGCATATAGAGCGCAGAAGGCCTCGTAAATATTCCTGCATTCGGTGTCCAGGAAAACGGCGGGGGGCGGCAGCTCCTCCGGCGCCGGAAGCTGGCCGCGCCCCTCCTCCCGCAGCAGGAGGTCGAGCACCTGCTCCTCCAGGCTGCGGATGAGGCTGGGAGGGGCGTTGGGCAGGCCGCCTCCCGCACCCCCGGAGGCCTCCGGCGGGGTCCGATCTCCGCGGTCGCCGCGGTCCTCCCGCTGCTGGCGCTCGCCGCCGCCGACCCGGCGGGCCAGCATCTCCACCGGTAGCCCCAGCCGCTCGGCGGCCAGGCGGCTGTAGCTGAAGCGGAGGATCGAGTCCGGGATCGGCCGCAGCAGCTCGCCGACGTCGGTCGCCGCCCTGGCCTGGAGGCGCGGATCGCGCGCGGCGCCGTCGGGGATCAGGCGGTCGAGCTCCGCGGCGACGCCGTCCTCCGCCCCCTCGATCGCCGCGCGGACGGTCTCCTCGCCGGCCTCCAGGCGCAGGGAATCGGGGTCGTGCGAGCCAGGGAAGCGGGCCCGCCTCACCCCCAGCCGCTCGGCCAGCAGCAGCGGCAGGGAGCGGCGGAAGGCGTTCTCGCCGGCGCTGTCGCCGTCGTAGGCCACCAACACCTCCTCGGTGTAGCGCGCCAGCAGCCGGGTCTGCTCGGGGGTGAGGGCGGTGCCCATGCCGGCGACCGCCCCTTCCAGGCCGCAGGCGACGGTGGCGATGACGTCGAAGTATCCCTCGCAGAGGACGGCGCGGCCGGTCTCGCGGATCTCCCGCTTGGCGAGGTGGAGCCCGTAGAGGAGCTCCCCCTTGTGGAAGCGGTCGGTCTCGCTGGTGTTGACGTACTTCGCCTTGTCGTCCCCCAGGGCGCGGCCGCCGAAGCCGACCAGCCTGCCGGCCGCGTTGTGGATCGGGAACATCAGCCGGTGGCGGAAGCGGTCGTAGGGATCGCCGCTCTTCTCGGAGCGCCCGACCAGCCCCGCCGCTTCGAGGTCCGCCTGCGGCACCCTGGCGCGGAGGGCGGGCAGCAGGTTTTGGAAGCCCTCCGGAGCGTAGCCGAGGCCGAAGCGGTCGACCAGCTCGGCGGGGATCCGGCGTGTCTTGTCCAGGTAGTCGCGGGCGAACTGCGATTTCCGGAGCTGGTCCTTGAAGTAGCCGGCCGCCGCCTGCAGGGCCCCCTCGATGTCGGCCTCCGGCTTGCCGCCGGCGAAGCGCGCCTCGGTCCGGCTGGGGAGCGGGATGCCGTAGCGCATCGCCAGGTTCTCGATCGCCGCCGGGAAGTCGTCCCCGGTGGTCAGCATGTGCAGCTTGATGGCGTCGCCGCCGGCCCCGCAGCCGAAGCAGTAGAAGAGCCCCTGCACCGGATCGACGCTGAACGACGGGCTCTTCTCCTTGTGGATCGGGCAGAGCCCCTGGTAGCGCCGCCCGGCCTTGCGCAGCCGGGTGTGGTCGGAGGCGATGGCGATGATGTCCGCCGCGTCGCGCACCGCCTGCACGAGCTGCGGGGTGATGTGGACGTTGCCTAGAGGCATGGACCCCTCACGCGCCCCGGAAGATCGCCACCGTCGCCCCATTCCCCCCCTCGTTCGGCGCTCCCGAGCGGATCTCGGCGACGCCGCGGTGGCTCCGCAGGTGCTGGCGCACGGCCTCGCGCAGGCGGCCGGAGCCGTGGCCGTGGATCACCCGCACCTCCTGGCGCGAGGAGAGGAGCGCCTGGTCGAGGTAGGAGTCGAGCATCTCCAGGGCGGGCTCGACCCGCATGCCGATCAGGTTGATCTCCCGACCCACCGGTTCCTCCATGTCCCCTTCGCGTCCGCGCAGCGCGGCCGGCTGAAGCGGCGCCGCCTCCCGCTCCTTCTTTTTGGGCGCCGGCGCCGGACCGGCGGGGGCGAGCTCGTCGGGGCGGGCGCGCACCCGCTTGCCGCGCACCAGCACCTCCGCCCGGCCGTCCTCCAGCTTCTCCAGCACCCCCTGCCAGCCGAACCCCACGTGGCGGACCGGCGCGCCCACCACTAGCGGCCCTGAGGGCGCCGGTTCCGGCGTGCCGAAGGTGGGCGCCGCGGCGAACAGGCTTTCGACCGCTTCGGCCGCCAGCCCCTTGCGCCGCCCCTCTTCGAAGCGCTCGCGGATGCGGGCCTCCTCGCGGCGCAGCCGTTCGGTGGTGTCGCGGCGGAACTGCTCCAGCTCCCCTTTCAGCTTGCCGGAGACGCTCCGCCGCTCCTCGGCTAGCGCCGCCTGCTCCTCGGCCAGTCGGCGGCGGAGCTTCTCGGCGTCGGAGCGCTCGACCTCCAGGCTGTCGCGGGTCTCGGCCAGCTCCTGGCGTACCCTTTCGACCTCGGCGATCAGCCGCCGCAGGTCGCGATGCTCGGAGCCCAGCCGCGCCTCGGCGCGGTCGAGCCACTCCGCGGGGAGGCCGAGCCGGCGGGCCAGCGCCAGCGCCTCGCTGGCGCCCGGGGGGCCGGGGACCAGCCGGAAGGTGGGGCGGCCGGTGCCGGGGTCGAACTCCATCGCCGCGCACGAAGCGCCGGAGAGCTCGAGCGCCGCCGCGGCTAGCTGCGCCAGGTGGGTGGTGATCACCCCCAGGCTCCCCTTCTCCAGCAAGCCTTCGAGCAGCGCCTCGGCGAGCGCCGCCCCCTCTTCCGGGTCGGTGCCGGAGCCGAGCTCGTCGAGGAGGACGAGGGCGTCCGGCCCCGCCCACTCCCAGGCCTCCTTGAGGCGGAGGAGGCGGCCGCTGAAGGTGGAGCGGTCGGCCAGCAGGTCCTGCTCGTCGCCGACGGTCGCCACCAGGCGGGTGAGCAGCGGCACCCGGCTTCCCGCCGCGGCGGGAATGGGCAGACCGCACTGCGCCATCAGGGCGAGGATGCCGGTGGTCTTCAGCGACACCGTCTTGCCGCCGGCGTTGGGGCCGGTGATGACCAGGATCCGCCGCTTCGGTTCAAGCTCGACGTGGAGCGGCACGATGTCCCCTGAGTGCCCCGCCTGTCCCAGAGCCTCCTCGCGGACCTCGGCGAGGCAGGGGTCGAGCAGGGGGTGGCGGGCCTGGAGGAGGCGCAGGTCGTGGCGCGCGCCGATCTCGGGGAGAACGCCGCCGCAGCGGTCGCCGAAGCGCACGGAGGCCTGGAGGAGGTCCAGATCGCCGAGCAGCCCCGAGTGCTCGCGCAGGGCGGGGAGGGCCGCCCGCGCCTCGCCGATCAGCTCGGCCAGGATGCGCCGGCGCTCCGCCTCCTCGTCCTCCACCGACTGCTGGAGCGAGTTGTTGGTCTCCACCACGTTCAGCGGCTCGAAGTAGAAGCTCCGGCCGGTCGCCGAGCGGCCGTGGACCAAGCCGCCGCTCCGCCCGCGGGCGCCGGAATTCAGCATCACCACCAGCCGGCCGCCGCGCATCGGGATGGTGTCCTCGGACAGATCGTCCTTGTGGCCGGCCACGAACTCGCCGAGGTCGCGGTAGATCTGCTCGCGAACGGTGCGGATCTGGCGGCGCAGGGAGGAGAGCAGGGGGCTGGCGTCCTCGCGCACCTCGCCCCGGCGATCGAGCATGCGGTCGATCTTCCGCAGCAGGGGATCGATGTCGGGAAGGCCGCGGACGAGCGCGTCGAGCGCCGGACAGGGGGGGACCGCCTCGCGGATCCGCGCCGACGCCGCCCGGGTGGCGCGCCCGAGGTCGGCCAAGCGCACGAGGTCGATCCCTTCGACCGGCGGCCGGCCGGTGGCGATACCGACCAGGAGATCGCCCAGGGGGACGTCGAAGTCGGGCACCAGCGCCCGCTCGCCGATCAGGCGGGAGGCCTCCTCGAGGAGGGTCCGCCGGGCGCGCAGAGGGGGCTCCGACTCGAACGGGAGCAGCCCGAGCACGCGGTCGCGCCCCAGGTCGGTCGCCGCGAAACGCGAGACCACCGCCAGCAGGCTGGGGAACTCCAGCGCCTGGGCGGTGGCTTGCGAGAGGATGGAGGAAGAAGAGGCGGATGCTTCGCTCACCGGGGTGAGTTTAGCAGCGCCGGTGCCGTCCGCTTCGTGGGCGGGTCGTTCACGTACCTGGCCACCTCCGTGAGCACCTCCAGGTCGGCGTGGCCGGTCTCGACCAGCCGGCGGAAGAAGAGGAGCGCCGCCGCCACTCCCTGGCGGAGGTCGGGGGCGCGGAGGATGGGGAGCAGATCCTCCGCGAACGGACGGATCTCGGCAGCACGCCCCTGCCGCGTGTAGAGCAGCGCGAGGTCCAGGAGGAGGGCCGCGGCTTCGCTGCCCATCCCCTCGGCGAGGTACGCCCGCCGGGCGTCGAGGAACGCCGTCTCCGCCTTCCCGGCCTCGCCCAGAGCCTCCTCGATCCTGCCTTCCAGGTGGCGGAGCCGCGCGAGGTTGGGGACGTCGCCCAGCAGGTC
The DNA here is from genome assembly GCA_036403495.1 of Thermoanaerobaculia bacterium. GTDB lineage: Bacteria > Acidobacteriota > Thermoanaerobaculia > Multivoradales > UBA5704 > DATARR01. Next base: position 161 of record DASWQX010000620.1, on the reverse strand, counting down.
GTACAGGCGCCTCGCCTGCCGCAACGCCGGCAGCGCCTCCTGCCACGAGGCCTCCTCGCACAGCACCCGCGCGTGACGATGGAGCGCGGCGGCGAGGAGCGCCTGCTGTCGCTCCCCGTCCGGCCCCGGCACCGCTTCCAGCTCCTGCCACTCCCCTCGCG
>DASWQX010000619.1:0-6777 GCA_036403495.1 Thermoanaerobaculia bacterium | reverse complement strand
CGACGTCACCGACGAGAAGTACCGCTATCCCGGCCCCCAGCCGCAGACCCGGGAGATGGGGGTGCTGATGATCGCCGACGCCGTCGAGGCCGCCAGCCGCACTCTCGTCGAGGGCTCGCCGGCCAAGATCCGCGCCCTCATCCGCACCATCGTCGACGACTGCCTGCACGACGGCCAGCTCGACCATACCGACCTGACGCTCTCCGACCTGCGCCTGGTCTCGGAGTCCTTCCTGCGGGTGCTCTCCAACATCTTCCACCAGCGGATCGACTATCCGGGGCTCGACTTCAACGCCCATCCCACCCGCGAGAAGAAGCCAATCCGCCTCCAGGCCTCATGACTCCCCTGATGACCTCCGCGACCCGGGCCGCCTGCGAGATCGTCCTGCTCAACCCGAACCGCTACGCCGAGGCCGGCACGCGCCGGCTGCTGCCGTGGTTGACGGAGCTGGTGGCGGCGGTCGCTCCCCGGGCGGAGAGCCTGGGCGTGCGCTTCGTGGGCGACCGCTCGATGCGCCTCACCAACCGCCGGTTCCGCGGCAAGGACCAGACCACCGACGTGCTCTCCTTCCCCGGCGAGGAAGCGGGCGCCGGCGGCGATGCCGGTACAGGTCATCTGGGGGACATCCTGATCTCCGTCCCCACCGCGCGCCGGCAGGCCGAGGAAGCCGGCCATTCCGTCGACCTGGAGATCAAGACCCTGCTCCTGCACGGCATCCTCCACTGCCTGGGCCACGACCACGAGACCGACGAAGGGGAGATGGAGCGGCTGGAGCGGCGGCTGCGCAAGCGATGGCTCGCCGGAGAGACGCATGGCTGAGGCCGAGCCGCTGTTCTCGCGCGGCGTTCTCCTCTGGGCGTTCCTCCTCCTCGTCCCGGTGGCGATGATCACCGCGACGCTCTCCGCCCTGCTCGAGCGGAGCGGCCCGATCCGCCTGCGGCATTGGGCCGAGGAAGCCGGGGGCTCGCTGCGCAAGATTCTCGAGACGCCGGTGCAGTTCGGCGTCTTCCGCTATGTGCTGTCCGTCCTCTCGCGGACGCTGCCTATCGTCCTCGCCGCGATCTTCACCTCGGACCTCACCCGCTTCCACCGCGCCCACGCGATGCCTTGGGCGTTCGCCGCCGTCCTCCTGCTGGTGGCCGTCACCGAGATCGTCAACCGCACCCTGGTCGGCCAGGACCCCGAGCGCTCGCTGCGGGCGCTGACCCGCCTCTACCGCGCCGCCCTCTGGCTGCTGTCGCCGCTGGTGCGGCTGCTGTCGCCGTTCATCCCCGCCGAGGCCTTCGAGCGCCACGAGGAGGGGGGGGAGGACGAGGGCGCCTCCGACGAGGAGATCGAAGCCTTCATCGACGTCGGCACCCGCGAGGGGATCCTGGAGCCCGAGGAGGGCAAGTGGCTCTGGGGGATCGTCGGTTTCGGCGACACCCAGGCGCGCAGCGTGATGACCCCGCGCATCGACCTCGTCTCTGCGCCGGTCGACTCCACGCTCGACACCCTCGCCGACCGCTTCGTCGAGTCTGGCCACTCGCGCATCCCGATCTACGAGGACTCGGTCGACCGCATCATCGGCATCCTGCACATCCGCGACCTGCTGCGCGCTTCGCGCGCGGTGCCCCCGCCGGCCGTCCGCGACCTGCTCAAGCCCCCCCTGTTCATCCCCGAGACCAAGCCGCTCGGCGAGCTGCTCAAGGAGCTCCAGGCCCGCTTCCAGCAGGTGGCCGTGGTGGTCGACGAGTACGGCGGCACCGCCGGCCTGGTCACCATGGAGGACCTGCTCGAAGAGATCGTCGGCGAGATCATGGACGAGCACGAGGCGCTGGCGGCCGAGCTGGAGCCGCTGGAGAACGGCGCCTACCGGCTCGACGGCCGCGCCCACATCGAGCTGCTCGACGAACTCTTCGGCGTCGAGATCGAGGACCCTGAATACGAGACCGTGGCCGGGCTGATCTTCAGCGTCCTCGGCTACATTCCGCAAGTGGGAGAGACGGTGGAGTCCCATGGCCTCCGCTTCATCGTCGAGGCGGTCGCCGACCGCCGCATCCAGACCGTGCGCGTCGAGCGGGTCGACGCCGCCGAGGAGGCCCGGGAGGCCGAAGCCTGATGCCGAAGTCCGGAACCGTGGCGCTGGTCGGCCGGCCCAACGCCGGCAAGTCGACCCTGATGAACCGCCTGCTGGGGGAGAAGCTCGCCATCGTCTCCGACAAGCCGCAGACGACCCGCCACCGGATCGTCGGCATCCTCTCGGGCGAGCGCGGGCAGATGGTCTTCTACGACACCCCCGGCATCCACCGCCCCCTCCACCGCCTCAACCGCCAGATGGTGCGCTACGCCCTCGACGCCATGAACGACGCCGACGTCTCCTGCCTGCTGGTCGACGCCGCCGAGAAGTTCGGCAAGGGGGACGCCTACGTCCTCGACCTCGCCGGCAAGGCCAAGGAGCCGCGGGTGCTGGCGCTCAACAAGGCCGACCGGATGAAGAAGCCGAACCTGCTGCCGCGCATCGCCGAGTACGCCAAGAGCGGCCTGTTCACCGAGATCGTGCCGATCAGCGCCGCCACCGGCGAGAACTGCGACCGCCTGCTCGACGTCCTCTGGAACCTGTTGCCGGAGGGGGAGCCGATGTTCGACCCCGAGCTCCTGACCATCCACCCCGAGCGCTTCCTGGTCACCGAAAGGATCCGCGAGAAGGTGCTGGAGCTGACCACCGACGAGCTGCCGTTCTCGACCGCCGTCGTCCTCGAACGCTGGGAGGAGGTGGAGGGTGAGATCCTGCGCATCTACGCCTCGATCCTGGTCGAGAGGCCGGGCCAGAAGGGGATCGTCGTCGGCAAGCAGGGCTCGATGATCAAGGCCATCGGCACCGCCGCCCGCCTCGACCTGGAAGAGTACCTCGAACGCCGCATCTACCTCGAGCTCAACGTCCGCCTGGAGCCCGACTGGCGCGAGGACCAGGCCCTGCTGGCGCAGATCGACCGGGATGTGGATCTGGAGATCGGGTAGGAGGCCTGCTCCGGCCCCCCAACTGCGCCTGATCCCCGGAAGGTCCATCTGAAGGCGGGGCCGCCGCCCCCGCGACGCTCCCCCGGCCTCCTCCGTAAACCTTCTGACGAAAGGAGAGCCGCCATGCCCAAATTGTCCTTTGCCCAGACCGTCGCCGAGCTGCAGGAGACCGTCGACGCCGTGCGTTCCAACGCCGGCATCCTCCCCTCGTTCCTCCTCGGCGGCGCCGACGAGATCGAGGCTCTCATCGCGGAGATGAAGGAGCTCAAGGGGCTTCAGCGAGTCTATGCCGCGGAGCTCAAGGCGACGATCGAGGCGAAACGGATCGCGATGGCCCGGGGAATCGAGACGGCGCGATACATGCGGACCGCCATCAAATACATCTATGGACGGAAGAACGCGCGGATCAGTCAGTTCGGAATCCGCCTCCGCCGCCGGCCGCAGCGCAAGGCCGGGCCCGACCTCCAAGCCGTTCCCGCGCCGGCAGAAACCGCGCCGACCGCGGCGTGGGAGACTCAGACCGCGAGGGCGGAGCGTCCGCCGATTGGGGCGGAGGGTGGAGCGGAGAGGGCGAAGGTCGAGAGGATTGGGGGAGCGGGCGCGCCGTTTGGGGGAGACGGTCCGCCGATTAGGGGGACGGCCTCGGACGATGGGGCGGTGGGCTCGCCGGAGAGGGCGGCCGGCGCGACCCTTGGGGCGGAAGCGCCCGACAATCGGGGAATCGGTCGCGCGGTCCGGGGAGAGCTTCAGACGGATAGGGGAGAAGCCGCTGAGGATCGCTTGGCCACAACCGTCCACTGAAACCGGGGCAGGACCGCGGGCCTGGCCTGCGTGTCCTGTCGTATAGATATACGCGCGACTCCGGCTCTGTGTCCACGGTGGCGGCGGGACCGCCGCGCTTGGGCGAAAGATCCGCAGGGGCGCTTCCGGTTCGCCTCGCTCGGTCGAGCAGGCACGGACTTTGTCCCGCGTTCACCATCTTTTGGCACTTTGCTAAGTGAAGGCAGTGACTAAGGAGGAAAATGCTATGAGAAAAGTCCTGTTGGTCGGGTGCGCCGCTCTCTTGATCTCCATCGCCGGTCTGGCCCAGACGCCGAGCCCGGCCCCGCTCTCACAGGAGGCCTTGGCGGCCATCTTAGGGCAGCCCGCCGTCACGGGTGAGCACACACCGCAAACCGAAGAACCGGCTCTCGCCGCGGCGGGGCGCCCTCTCCCGTTGAAATCCACCTGCACCGCGAGCTGTCCGTTCGGGGTCACCGTGACCTGCTCCGGCACCGGCTCGTGCTCCTCGACGGATGGCACCTCCTGCTCGGCGAAGGGGAAGGTCGTCTGCAACGGCGTCACGCACTCCTGCAATACGTGCTACGTCGGGTGCCGCTGCTCAGGCTTCAACGACGCCTTCTGCCGGGCCAACTGCTGACCAGCCGCCTCGCCGCCCGGGCACAGCGCTGTCCGGGCGGCTCTGTCGGCGCGCCGGGCCATTACCCAAGACGGAAAAATCATCATGGCTGGTGATCAGGCCGGCAGGGTGCATTTCTTCGATCTGGTAGAGCCGGAGTAGCTGGTCCTCGATCCGCTGTAGACTAACGTGATGGCGACTTCCCCTTCCCTCCCGAGACTGGATCGCACCTCCTTCTCGATCCGTGGCCTCTATGAGAAGAGCGACGAGCCCGGCTATTGGGCGAAGAAGACACCCCAGGAGCGCCTGGAAGCGCTGGAGCAGATGAGGCAGATCCTCTATGGCTACGATCCGGCTGCCACCCGACTTCAGAGAGTTCTTACAGTTACTCAACTCTCATCAGGTTGAATATCTCCTGGTGGGCGGCTATGCCGTCGGGTATCACGGGTACCCGCGCGCGACGGTCGACATGGACATCTGGATCGGGAAGGGACATTCCACGGCGGCGCAAATGGTCGCGGTGCTTCAGGAATTCGGGTTCGACGTCCCCAATCTTTCCGCGAACCTCTTCCTCCGGGAGGACCAGATCGTGCGGATGGGCGTCCCGCCCGTTCGGCTGGAGATCTTCACGTCGATTCCGGGTGTACGCTTTGAGGAGTGCTATCCCGCAAGGGTGGTAGACGCGATTGACGGGGTGAGGGTGAACCTCATCAACCTGCACGACCTGAAGATCAACAAGAAGGCGAGCGGGCGCAATAAAGATCTGGCGGATCTGGAGAACCTTCCCTGACCATCGAGCCTGTCGCGGACCGTCGTCGTCCAGGGCGGTCGGCGTCCGCGGCGAGTCTGCGGGACCGCGCCCCCTCGCCGCGCGGCTCTTCCAACGTCGTCGACGGCGGGCATCCCCAGGTCCCGGGGGGAGAACCTCGGTCAGGGAGGCTACTCGGCGGAATTCTTGAGGCGCTCCAACTCGGCGCGCAGGCGGGCGACCTCGGCCTCGGCGGCTTTGCGGGCGGCCTGTTCCTCGGCGGAAGTCCGGAGCCACTCCCCGGTCCTGGCGTCGCCCACGCGGACCGTGCGTCCGTCCTGGGAGGGAGCAAAGAAAAGATTCGTGCTCTCCGAGTGGAGCCGCCCTTGCGAATCGGGCTCGATCCGCCGATAGCGCCCGTCGGTCGCCAAGCGATAGCCCGTCAACAGGAGCGGATCCTCGGCGGAGAAGGAGGGATCGACGACGAGGTACTCGGGGATTCCGACCCGCTGATAGAGCTCGACCTTCTTCTCGTGGTCGTTCCGGTACATCTCGGCGTCCGAGTAGGAGACGACCTCGAGGATCAGGCAGGGGAGCACACCCTCCTCGGCGACATTGAAGATCGACCGCCCCTCATCTTCGCGGGCTCCCCGGACGACCGCGATGTCGGGAGAAGGATTCGGGAGGCCGGGCAGGCCCCAGACGATTTTCATGTCGAAGAGGACCTGCACGTCCGGGTCGTCGTCGAAGTGCCGCTCCAGGAAATCGTTCAAGGTGGTGACGGCCTTGGCGTGCGGTCTGCTCTGGGTCACTTCGTCTCCGAGCTCGGGGTCGAGGAGGTCGTCCGGCGTCAGCGGGATCTCCTGGTCGGTGACCTCGCCGTTGGCCAGGCGGACGCGCCGCCAGCGCGATCCGTAGCGGAAGGGATCGGGGGACTCTGGAGGCCCCAAGGGCGGCATCTTGCGGGCGGGCTGGGCCATGACGGAAGTATAGGGATGTCTTGCCGAGGCGGTCAAATGTATCCGGAACCGGCGACGGGGACCGTGCTGGATCTTCACAGTCACCTTGACTTGGGCGTGGGCCCTCATCATCCCGGCCCTCATCATCCCGGCCCTCTTCTCCCAGCCCTCCGCCCACTTCGGCCCGCGTTGACCTGCGCCCCCCGCTTTATGCTAGTTTGCCGGGCGACATGGCACTCTCCGACTCCCAGTTCGACGAGCCCCTGAACGAGCTCCGGCGCCGCATCCAGGAGCTGGAAGGATTCCCCGAGGGGCAGGAGAAGGAGCTGGAGCGCCTGCGCGGCACTCTGCGCAAGACCACCGCCGAGGTCTATGGCGGCCTCAACCGCTGGCAGAAGACCCTGGTGGCCCGCCACCAGGACCGTCCGTACACCCTCGAATACGTGCAGGCGCTGATGACCGACTGGGTGGAGATCCACGGCGACCGCGCGTTCGGGGACGATCCCGCCATCGTGGCCGGGTTCGCGGAATTCCGCGGCCGGAGCGTAGCGGTGATCGGCCACCACAAGGGGCGCGACACCAAGGAGCGGATCTACCGCAACTTCGGCCAGCCACGACCCGAGGGGTACCGCAAGGCGCTGCGGGTGATGAAGATGGCGGAGAAGTTCGGC
>DASWQX010000618.1:0-5843 GCA_036403495.1 Thermoanaerobaculia bacterium | reverse complement strand
GATGGACGTCGTGCAGCGAGCAGTATTTCATCACCTGGAGGTTGTGGAAGGCGGTCACCCCCTTCTCCATCAGCTTGAGGGTGGGGGTGGAGAGCGATTCGAACCCGGGAGTGATCAGCTTGACGCCGGCCCGCGACATCGCCTCGACCTCCCCCTCGTTCAGGTTGGCCTTGAGCTGGTAGAAGATCGGCAGCCCCGGCGGCGTGTCGAGGTAGGGGAAGACGTCCTGGACGTAGCGGCGCTGGAGGATGTTGTCGACGCAGAGCAGCACCGAGGCGCGCTCCGCGTAGGGGAAGAGCGAGCGGATCAGCTCGACGGCGAGGTCGGGGCGCATGGCGCGGTAGCCCATGGTGGTCTTGTTCAGGCCGCAGAACGTGCAGTGCGAGCGCTCCCCCCACCAGCAGCCGCGGGAGGTCTCGAAGGGGAGGGCGGCCTTGACCTCCCAGTCGGGGAACTTCTCGGCGAGGGCGTCCAGGAAGGGACCGTAGTCGAGCGCCACCGGGACGTTGATGTCCAGCTCGTCGCCCATCGGGCCGACGCCCCTTCCCAGGTTGCGGCGGGAGAAGACGCCGGGGATCTCGTGGTTGCGGTCGGGCTCGCCGCGCAGCAGGTTCTCCACGAAGCGGGGGAAGGTCTGGAGGCCGGGGCCGGAGAAGACGAAATCGAGGGCGTCGACGTGGCGGACGAACTCTTCGCCGGAGGGGGATTCGGAGGTGGCGCCGCCGAGGACGGTGATCACGTCCGGGTTGCGCGCCTTGATCCGGCGGGCGAGGGCGAAGGCGGCCGAGTTCTCGAAGAACATCGAGGTGAAGCCCACCACGTCCGCGCGGTCGAGCCCGTAGCGGTCGACGAGGCCGTCGAGCACGGCGCCCGCCTCGCGCCGCTTCTCCAGGATGGTGCGGCGGAACTGGCGGGCGGCTTCGCCGTGGCTCGGGTAGTAGCGGCCGAAGTACTCCTCGGTGTTGTCGGGGGCGCCGGGGAAGGCGGCCTCGCGGAAGAACCACTCGGGGAAGCCCGACTGCAGGTGCTCGCCCGAGCCGCCGATCCGCTCGTAGAGCTCGGGGCCGATCCAGGCGGCGAAGTCCATGTTCGCGTAGGCGAGGCGGAGGTCGACCTCACCAGGAAACCGGCGGTCGACCACCGACTTGATCTGGGTCAGCCCGATCGAGGGGAGGTGGTAGGCGGCGAACGGCAGGTTGAGCAGGACGATCTTCAGCATGGTTCTCCGATCAGGCTTCCACGGGCGCGAGCAGGCCGCGGACGACGCCCGCGAGCTCGGCCAGGGTGGCGGCCTCGTAGACGTGGCTGGGCGAAAGCTCGACGCGGAAGCGGTCGTGCAGTCGGGCGGTGAGGCCGAGGGCGATCAGCGAGTCGCCGCCGAGGGCGAAGAAGTTGTCTTGCGGGGCGACCTCGCGGACGCCCAGCAGCTCGCGCCAGACCGCCGCGATCGCCCCTTCGACGTCGTCCTCGTCGGTCACGGCGGGCGCGACGCTGGGTGCGCCGGCACTGGACGGAGCGGCGCCCTCCTCGCGCCGGGCGTTGCGGAAGCCGGAGGTCTCCCAGCTCCGGCTCGCCGCCATCAGCGCGCGGAGGTCGGTCTGCGACACGGCGAGCTGCGGGAAGCCGTAGCCGAGCGCGTGCTGGAACACCTCGGCGCCCTGGCGGGAGGTGAGGCCGCTGGCGGCGCGGCGGCGGTTCTGGTGCTCGCCCTGGTTCTCGGCCTCGAAGCCGACGTCGCGCCAGAGGTCCCAGTCGATCGACAGGGTGAGCGTGCGCGGATCGGCGCTCCGGCTCCAGGCGAAGGCGTCGAGGAAGGCGTTGCTGGCGGCGTAGCCCACCTGCCCCATGCCGCCGAGCAGGCTGCTGAGCGACGAGCAGAGGACGAAGAGGTCGAGCGGCGCGCCGCGGAAGGCCTCGGCGAGGGCGAGCGTGCCCCCCACCTTGGCGGCGAAGGCCTCGGACGCGGCCTGCGGCTTGCTCCAGTCGATCATCGGCGGGCCGGCGGCGCCGGCGGCGTGGATGATGCCGTGCACGGCGCCGAAGCGCTCCTCGGCGCGGCGGCGGACCTCGCGCATCGCGGCCGGATCGGTAACGTCGGCCGGCAGGGCGAGGATCTCGGCCCCCCGCGCCTCCAGCGAGCGGAGGCGGCGCAGGCGGCGGCTGAGCGGATCGTCCTCGGGGTGGTTGGAGAGCCACGCCTCCCGCGCCTCGGCGGAGGGCGGGATCGAGCGGCCGATCACGACCAGCCTGGCGCGGCAGCGCTCCCAGAGGACGTCGAGCAGGGTCGAGCCGATCCCCCCCATGCCGCCGGTGACGAGATAGACGCCCGCCTGGCGGAAGCGGTCGACCGGCCCCGCCGCCTCCAGCCGCTGGGGCTCGAAGTCCTGCACCCAGCGCCGGCGGCCGCGGTAGGCGACCACCGCGTCGTCCCCGGCCGACGCCAACTCGGCGGCGAGGAGGTGGACGAGCTCGTCCGGATCGGAGTCGAGATCGACGTCGACGGCGCGGCAGGCGAGGCCGGGGAAGCGCTGGGGCATCGAGCGGCAGGGGCCGAGAAGGAGGCCCTTCTCGGGTTGCAGCGCTTCGCGGCCGGTGACGGCGTGCAGGCCGGTCGAGACGAGGACGACCCGGACCTGACGCGAGGCCCCCCGCGCCAGCGCCTGCGCGAGCAGCATCGGGCTGTCGAAGGCCGCGGTCCGCGCCGAATCGAGGCCCGCGGTCGGGCCGACGTTCCAGAGGTGGACCACCTCGGCGGGGAACCGGTCGCGAGCCGCGAGGTCGGCGACCAGGGCGTCGTAGTCCTCGCTCCGGCCGGGGCGCAGGCGGTACGAGCGCTCGCCGGCGCGGCCGAACTCGGATCCGGGAACGACGGTGATCACCTCGGTGCCGGCGTCGAGGAGCCGCCGCTCCAGGCGCCGGCCCAGGCCGTGGGCGTCGGGGAAGAGGAGGCGAAGCCCGGCGGGCCCCTCGCCGGCGCCGGCCGGCAGGGCGGGGCGCCAGTAGGGAACGTAGAACCAGTCGGCCGGGCTATCGGCACGGTGGGGATCGGCGCGGCGGGGCTCGGCGGGAGCCGCACCTACCGTTGCGACGGCGAGTGGCGCCTGCGGCATGTCCACCCAGAAGCGGCGCCGTTCGAAGGGGTAGGTGGGGAGCGGCACGCGGCGCCCCGGGCCACTCAGCGCGGTCCAGTCCACGGCGATCCCTTCCGTCCAGAGGCGGCCGAGGGTGAGCAGGGCCCAGGCGGGCTCGGGGAGGACTGTCTCGGAGGGCTGCGGGAGCGACGGCAGGGCGGTGACCGGGGACTGTCCAACGCGGCTCTGGCGAGCGGCATTGATAAGTGTCCTGCCGGGGCCGACCTCCAGGAAGACGCGGGCGGGGTCCTCCATCAGCTCGGCCAGCCCCGCCGCGAAGCGGACCGTGCCGCGCAGGTGGCGCACCCAGTAGTCGGGATCGGTCGCCTCGGCGGGCTGGATCCAGCGGCCGGTGAGGTTCGAGAGGAAGGGGATCGTCGGCGGGCGAAGCTCCAGCTTGCGGACCTCGGCGGCGAAGGCCGGCAGGATCGGGTCCATCATCACGGAGTGGAAGGCGTGGGAGACCGTCAGGCGCTTCCCAGCCACCCCGCGCCGCGCCAGCCGGTCCTGGAGGGCGGCGATGGCTTCCTCGGGTCCGGATAGAACCGAGCGCGAGGGTCCGTTGACGGCCGCGAGCGCCAAGCCACCCTCGAGCAGCGGCGCCAAGTCCTCGGCGGGGAGCGGCACGGCCAGCATGGCGCCGCCGGGGAGGGACTGGATCAGCCGCCCACGTGCGGCCACTAGGGCGAGTGCGTCCGGCAGCGAGAAGACGCCCGCGAGCGTGGCGGCCACGTACTCGCCGAGGCTGTGGCCGAGCATCGCCTGCGGCGTCACCCCCCAGGCCATCCAGGCGCGGGCGAGCGCCCATTCGAGCGCGAATAGGGCCGGCTGGGTCAGCTCGGTGCGCTCGATCCTGCCGGCTTCGGTCGCAAACAGAACCTCCCGGATGTCGCGGCCGAGGTTAGGGAGAAGGATCTCGGCGCAGCGGTCGATTTCCTGTTGGAAAACCGGATTGGCTTTATAGAGCCCGGCCCCGGCGCCGGGAGCCTGGGCGCCCTGCCCCGGGAAGAGGAAGACGGCCGAGGCCCGGCGGGTCGCGAGGCCGGTGGCCGTCCGGCCGGCGTCGAGCAAGCCGAGCGCCGCGGCCCCCTCGTCGAGGTCGCGGCAGAGCACGGCGCGGCGGTAGTCGAACGCCCGGCGGCCGACCTGGAGGGTGAACGCCACGTCATCCAGGGAGAGGGCCGGATGGCGTTCCAGGTGGAGGGCGAGATTGGCCGTGGCAACGTCCAGGGCGGCGGCGCTCCGTGCCGAGAGCGTCAGAAGGCGCCAGCCGGCGGCTTCCTCCCTGGGGGCCGGCGCGGGCGCTTCCTCCAGGACCACGTGGGCGTTGGTGCCGCCGACGCCGAAGGAGTTCACCGCGGCGCGGCGGGGCATCCCCTCGGGGACATCCCAGCCGAGTAGCCGGTCGTTGACGAAGAAGGGGCTGGCGGCGAAGTCGATCTCCGGGTTGGGGGTCTCGAAGTGGAGCGTCGGCGGGATCTGGCGGTGCTCCAGGGCCAGGGCGGCCTTGATCAGCCCGGCGGCGCCCGAGGCGCTGTTGGTGTGGCCGATGTTCGTCTTCAGCGAGCCCAGGGCGCAGAAGCGCCGGCGGTCGGTTCCCGGGTTGCGGGCGGTACCGGCGCGGAAGGCGGCCGTCAGGGCGGCCACCTCGATCGGATCGCCGAGCGCCGTGGCGGTGCCGTGGGCCTCGACGTAGGTGACCGTCTCGGCCGGGATGCCGGCGCGGTCGAGGACCGTGCGCGCGAGGCGGCTCTGGCTGGCCATCCGCGGCGCCATGAAGCCGACCTTGCCGGCGCCGTCGTTGTTGATCCCCGATCCCTTGATCACCGCGTGGATGGTGTCGCCGGCCGCGAGGGCGTCGGCGAGCCGCTTGAGCACCACGATGGCGACGCCGTCGGCATCCACCGAGCCGGCGGCGCGGGCGTCGAAGGTGCGGCAGTGGCCGTCGGGGGAGAGGACGTCGCCGGGGCGGTAGAAGTAGCCTTCGCGCGAGTTCCCCCCCACCGAGACGCCGCCGGCCAGCGCCAGGTCGCACTCCCCGGCGAGCAGGCTCTGGGTGGCGAGGTGGACCCCCACCAGCGATGTCGAGCAGGTGGTCTGCACGTTGAAGCTCGGCCCCTCGAGGTCGAGCTTGTAGGAGACGCGCAGGGTGAGGTTGTCGCGGTCGTTGCCGAGCGAGCTGAGCTGGCTCCCCACCGGCTCGCGCATCACCCCGGCGTCGATCAGCCGGGCCAGGTAGTCGTTCTTGCTGGCGCCGCCGAACACCCCCACGCCGCCGCTCTTCTCGCTACCGCCGGCGAAGCTCTCCGGCGTGTAGCCGGCGTTCTCGAGCGCCTCCCAGGCGCATTCGAGGAAGAGCCGCTGCTGGGGATCCATCAGCTCGGCCTCGCGCGGGCTGTAGCCGAAGAAGGGGGCGTCGAAGAGGTCCGCCCCCTCCAGCAGGCCATGCGCCGGCACGTGGTAGAAGCCCCCCTCGGGGGGCGTCCAGCCGGGCTCGAAGAAGCTGATCGACTCGACGCCGTCGCGCAGGTTGCGCCAGAGCTCGCCGACGTCGCGGGCGCCGGGGAAGCGGCCGGCCCAGCCGACGATGGCGATCGCCGTCTCGGGGGGGGCGGGGAGCCCCGCAGGGGCGTCAGGAATTCGCCCGGGCCGTGAGGCCCGGGGCGACGAGGATTCGAAGTCCTGAGCCCCGGTAGGGGCGACAGGTTCTGG
>DASWQX010000617.1:0-3941 GCA_036403495.1 Thermoanaerobaculia bacterium | reverse complement strand
AGCCGGGAGAGGGGGGGCGTGACGGGAAGGATGTGGCTCGTAGGGTGCGCTGTGCGTACCTTGGAACGTTGACGGTGCGCACAGCGCACCCTACAAGCACCGACGCTTCAACCGGGCCCCCCCTCTCCCGGCTGGCGGGAGGGCGGTGGGAGAGGGGCCGGGGGTGAGGCTTCGGGGTGGGGGGCGCAGGCCTCCGCTCCGCCCCTACCGCCCCAGCTCCTCGATCCGCGCCACCACGTCGCGATATCCGTTGTTGATCCCGTAGAGCTCGACGAAGACCTTGTAGGCGGAGTCCTGGTCGTCCACGGCCAGGTAGGCGCAGCCGAGGTCGTAGAGCAGGCCGAGATGGTCCTCCTCGCCGAGGCCGGGGGCATCGAGGCCGCGCCGGTACCACTTCACGGCGAGCTCGGGGAGACCCTTGTCGAGGAAACAGAGGCCGAGCATCGAGCAGCAGAGCACGAGATGGCCGTGGTCCTTGGCGGCGACCTGGAATTCGCCAATCGCCTCGTCCAGGAGGCCCATCTCGCGGTAGGCGATGCCGAGGTTGAAGTGGGTATCGTAGTCGGTCGGCGAGAGGTGCTCGGCGACCCCCTTCTTGAACCCTTCGACGATCTCTTCCAGCGACTGCTCGGCCGGCTGGGAGAGCATCTCCCCGGGTTTGAAGAGGTCCTCCTGCGAGAGCTCCTGCTCCAGCTCGGCAGCGAGGTCGAAGAAGTCGTCCTCCTCGTCGAACAGGCTCTCCGAGCGCGCGTCCCGCGCCGGACGGTTGCGGTCCGCCTCGTCGAGCCAGCTCATGCCGCCGGTGTCGTCGAGGTTCTGCGGCAGCCCGCGGACAGGGGCAGGTGGCGGCGGCGCCTGGAAGGGTGGGGCGACGCTCCCCGCACCGGTCGGAGGCTCCCAGTCGACGTCCTCGGCCTCGATCATCTCGCCGATCTCGAGCGGATTGAAGATCGCCGACCCGCCCTGCTGGGGGGCGGCCTGGGGAGGAGGAGGCGGAAGCGCCTCGATGGCGGGTGCCTGGGCGGCCACGGCCGGCGCGGGCGGTGGAGTGGGAGGCGCGGCGGGCGCCGGCGCGGGCGGACGCTTGGCCTTGGGTGCGAGCAGGCCGCGCAGCTCGCGATCGATATCTCCGGACGAGCGCTTGCGCGCCGCCGGCACCGCCGGAGGGGGCGGCGCCTCGACCGGCGGCGGCATTTCGAGGGCCGGCGGCGCCGGAGACAGCGTCGCCAGCTCCGCCAGATCCAGATCGAGATCGAGATCGGTCTCCGCGGGCACCGCGGCGACCGGAGGAGGAGGGGGAGGCGGCGGTGCGGCGGCAACCGGGGGAGGTGGCGGCGGCGGCGCTTCGACCGGCGCGTGTGGATCGGCCACGACGCGCTCGCCGTCCATCCGGAAGCCGGCCTCCACGAGCTGCCGGCGCATCTTCGGCCAGGCCACCGTGTCGCGAGCCTCCGCGGCGGCCCGGGAGAAAGCGTTGGCCAGCTCGACCACGCGATCGAGACGCCCCTTGTCGAGCTGGATCTGGACTCTCGCCGCGTGGGCGCCGAGGTTGCGCGGCTGGATCCGCAGCGCCTCCTCCAGGCGCTCCATGGCCTTGTCCTCGAGGCCGTACTTGGCCAGCACCTCGGCCTCGCTGACCAGGTCCTCGTCGCGGGCCAGCGCCTCCGGCTGCAGCTCGGCCGCGGTGCGCTCCAGCAGATCGTGATCGATGCCGCCGGTCGGCGGCGTCACCCCGCGCGCCGGCGCCGGAGCGGGCTCCATTTCGACCGCCCAGATCGACGCGTCGAGCGGCGGCAGATCGGCGTCCAGGTCGAGCTCGATCTCGCCCGCTTCCAGCGGCGGCAGCTCGTCGGCGTCGAACGCCTCCAGCCCGTAGAGCGGCGGCGCGGCGCCGCCGATCTCCCCGAGGTCGATCTCCGTCTCCGCGAGCGCCGGCGCTTCCTCGACGGTCGACGCGGCGGCGCTCTCCTCCCCGCGCGACCAGGCCGAGCCGAGGCGGCTGCCGGTGCCCGAGAGCATGTCCGGCGGCGGCTTGACGAGGCTCGACGGCTCGTCGTCCGCATCCATGTCGAGGACGAAGACCTCGTCGAGGTCGAGCTCGATCTCGTGCGGCTCGGCCTGCCGCGGCGCGGGCTCCGGCTCGGCGGCCGGAGCGGCCTCCACCTCCGGGAGCGCCTCGGGAAAAACCTCAGAGCGCGCCGGCAGCGCCGTGGCCGCCTCGGCGGCCTGCACCGCGGCGGCCATGTCCTCGTCGCCCCAGCCCATCTCCTCGAAACCGCCGCCGTAGGGGATCGCCTCGAACTCGTCCTCGACCGGCGGCGGGGCCGGCGGGGCCGGTGGCGGCAACGGAGTGAAGCGGGGCTCCGGCGGTCGCGGCGGTGGCGTCGGCGACAGTGGGCTCGGCGGCGGCTGGACCGCCGCCGGACGCGCCGATGGCTCGCCGACCGCGGTCTCCTCCATCCGGGCGAGGCGGCCGATGCGCGCCGCCTGCGGGTTGCGCTCGGCGGCGATCGAGAGAAAGCGGGCGGCCGCCGCGGTGGCCCCCGCCTCCTTGAGCTTGAAGACGGCGTCGTTGATGAACCCCAGGCTGCTGCTGTCAATGTCGAGCGCCCGCTCGTAGACCTGGGCCGCGTCCTGCGCCCGGCCGTGGGCGATCATCATCTCGGCGATGACCCGGTACTCGTTCATCGCCTTCTCGATCAGCTGCTGTGACTGATAGATCTCGGCGAGCTTGACGTGGTAGCTCGGGTTGTTCGGCTCCAGGTCGGCCATCTTCTGGTAGATGGCGATCGCCGACGCCGCGTTGTCGTGCTTCTGGTAGTAGTCGGCGAGCACCTGGTACTGGGTGCGCGCCTCGTTGACCAGCCCCTGCCGGTGGTAGAGCTCGGCGAGCTTCTCGTAGACCTCGAGCCGCGTCGGGTCGAGCTTGATGATCTTCTTGTAGATCGCGATCGCCTTGACGAAGAAGCCTTCGGTGGCGTACTGCTCGGCGATCTGGGTGAAGAAGTCGACGGCCTCGTCGATCCGCTGGATGCGGGCGTAGAGGTCGCCGATCCGGTTGAGGGTGTTGATGTCGTTCGGGTTGTCCGCCAGCAGCTTGCGGTACTCGCGGATCGCCGGCTCGATCTTGCCGCGGGAGACGTACTTCTCCGCGGTCTGCACCACCTGCTCGCGCTGGACGGCCATCAGCAGGGGCTTTCGGCGCGCGGCAGGACGGGCCGGAAGGTGAGGCGGTGGATGGGGGAGGGCCCGTAGGCCGACAGCGCCTCCAGGTGCTCGGGCACGCCATAGCCCTTGTGGTCGGCGAAACCGTACTGGGGATAACGCCCGTGCAGCTCGACCATCATCCGGTCGCGCTCCACCTTGGCGACGATCGAGGCGCAGGCCACCGCGTAGCTGAAGCAGTCGCCGCGCACCAGCGGGATGCAGGGGAAGCCGAAACCGGTGAGCCGCACGGCGTCCACCACCGCGCAGTCGGGCGCCGGGCGAAGGCGGGTCAGCGCCTCGCCCATGGCGAGCCGGGTGGCTTCGAGGATGTTGACCTTGTCGATGATGTCGGGGGACACCGCGGCGACGGCGACGGAGACCGCGTGCGAGCGGATCGCCGCGGACGCGCGCTCGCGCTCCGGGGCGGTGAGGCACTTGCTGTCGTCCACGCCGGGTACCAGGCAGCGGCCGTCGAGGATCACCGCGGCGGCGACCACCGGACCGGCGAGCGAGCCGCGGCCGACCTCGTCCACCCCGGCGATCAGGCCGTAGCCGCAGCGCGCCAGCCCCGTTTCGAGGCCGCGGAGCAGGTGGAGACGGTAGGCCTCGACGAACAGCTCGATCATTACCCGCGGGGGCCGCACGGGCCGCTCGGGCCGGATCGGTTGCGACGCCCTGGTCACCACACGGCTCCTTTCACAGCCTGCTCGCCAGCCTCAAGCCGCCTCTTACGA
>DASWQX010000616.1:0-3682 GCA_036403495.1 Thermoanaerobaculia bacterium | reverse complement strand
CGGATTCGGCCACGGTGCCGTCGCCGACCAAGGGGCTGGGCCATCTTGCCGGGGCGCCGGACGAGCTGTCGCGCGTGGCGGACGTCCATGGCTACTTCCGCAAGCTGGCGGCGGCGAGCGACCGCGTCAAGGTGCAGGTCATCGGCACCAGCGAGGAGGGGCGCGAGATGATCGTCGCCCTGATCTCCGATCCGGAGAACCTGGCGGCGCTCGATCGATACAAGGACGTCACCGCCCGCCTCGCCGATCCCCGCCGCACCTCGCGCGACGAGGCGCACCGCCTGGCCGCCGACGGTAAGGTCTTCTACTGGTTCACCGGCGGCCTGCACTCGGCCGAGACCGGCAGCCCCGAGATGCTGATGGAGCTCGCCTACCGGCTGGCGGTCTCGGAGACTCCCGAGATCCAGACGATCCGCCGGAACGCGATCGTGATGATCACTCCGGTCACCGAGCCCGACGGCCGCGACCGGCAGGTCGACTGGTACTACCGCCACCTGCGCGGCCGCAAGGGCCCGATCGAGGACTTCCAGGACATCCTCTCGCCGCCCTACTGGGGGCACTACGTCTTCCACGACAACAACCGCGACAACATGCAGGGCACCCAGGCGCTCACCCGCGCGGTGGACGCCACCTTCTTCGACTTCCACCCGCAGGTGATGCACGACCTGCACGAGTCGATCCCCCTGCTCTACATCATGACCGGCTTCGGCCCCTACAACCGCGCCATCGACCCGGTCACGATCGACGAGTGGACGCAACTCGGCTATCACGAGGCGGGCGCCCTCAACGCCCAGGGACTGCCGGGCGTCTGGACGTGGGGGTTCTGGGACGGCTGGTGGCCGGGCTACCTGAACTCGGTCGCCAACCTGCACCATTCGGTGGGCCGCTTCTACGAGACCTTCGGCAACGCCTCGGCCGGCACCTACGACCGCGACCTCTCGGACGGGAAGTTCGCCGGCAAGAAGGCGACCGAACTCACCTGGTACCGGCCGGCACCGCCGAAGAAGAAGATCCGCTGGTCGCTGCGCGACAACACGAACTACATGGAGGCGGGCGCTTTGGCGGCGCTGGAGTACGCGTCGCTGCACCGCCAGGAGCTGCTGGAGAACTTCTGGAACAAGGGGAGCCGCTCGCTGGCCAAGGGGAAGACGGAAGCCCCGTATGCCTGGGTGTTCCCGCCGGAGCAGCGCGATCCGGCCCGCCTCGCCTACCTGGTGAACCAGCTCCGCAAGCAGCGGATCGAGGTGCACCGCCTGACCGCCGAGACGAAGGCCGGCGCGAAGAGCTGGCCGGCGGGCGCCTACGTGGTGCGGATGGACCAGCCCTACCGCAACCTCGCCGTCAACCTCCTCGAGGAGCAGAAGTTTCCGGCCGACGAGGCGAACCGCCCCTACGACGACGTGGCGTGGACCTGGCCGCTGCTCTACGGCGTCGCCGGCGAGTCGGTGGCCGACCGCAAGATCCTCGACGCCGTCATGGAGCCGGTGACGGCCGACGTCGCCGCCGCCGGCAAAGTCGACGGAGCCGGGGAGGTCTTCCTGCTGCGCGACACCGGGCAGACGGCGCTGCTGGAGGCGCGGGTGATGCTCGGGACGAATCAGGTGGATGCCGCCGAGGTGGCTTTCACGGCGGGGAGTGTCAGCTATCCGCCGGGGAGCTGGATCGTGCAGGCGCCACGCGAGGCGGTGGAGGAGGCGGCGCGCCGCACCGGGCTGTCGTTCACCGCGGTGGCCGCGGCCCCCGACGTCCGCCGCCATCTCGTCGACCTGCCGCGCCTGGCGGTGCTCCACAACTGGATCGATACCCAGGACGCCGGCTGGACCCGCTATACGTTCGATCAGGCCAAGGTCCCCTACACGCTGATCAACGACGACGACCTCAAGCGCGGCAACCTCGCCGAGCGCTTCGACGTCATCCTCTATCCGTCGACCCAGGGCGGATTCAGCGATCTGGTCCACGGCATCGACGCCAAGTTCAGCCCGCTCCCCTATACCACGACGCCGGAGTTTCCGAGCCTCGGCATTCCCGACGGCTCGGAGGACATCACCGGCGGCATGGGCTTCGCGGGGCTGCTCAACCTCGACCGCTTCGTGCGCGGCGGCGGCGTGCTGATCGCCCTCGGCGGCGCCGGCTCGCTGCCGGTGGAGGGGGGGATGGTGCGCAATGCCTTTCCGGCCTCCGGGAGCGTCAACACGCCGGGCTCGGTGCTGCGCGCCAAGGTGGTGCGGCCGGAGCACCCCCTGGTTTACGGCTACGAGGAGATGACCAGCGCCTTCCGCGGCAACGGTCCGCTGTTCGACATGCCGAAGTCCGACCGGTCGCGGATCGTCCTCCAGTTCGGCACCAAGAAGCCGGACGCCGACGACGATGAGGACAAGGGTGAGAAGAAGAGTGGCCTGGTGGTGGAGGACCTCGACGCTCCCGCCAAGCCGAAGGCGGACAAGGAGGACAAGAAGGAGGACACCCGGCTCGTGCTCTCCGGCTTCGCGCGCGGCGAGGAGGGGATCGACGGCAAGCCGGCGATCCTCGACCTGCCGGCGGGGAAGGGGCGAGTGATCCTGTTCGCCTTCGACCCGCTCCACCGCTACCTCAACGTCGCCGATTTCCGGTTCCTCTACAACGCTCTGCTGAACTGGAACGATCTCCCGAAGTGAGCGAGCCCGCGGAGTCCGTCGACCCGTCCATTCCTCAGGATCCGCCGCGGCCGCCGGAGAAGCGTCCCCGCTCGCGGGCGGGGGCGGCGAGCGTCTTCGCCGGCATCATCCTCAGCCGGCTGATGGCAATGGTGCGCGAGGGGGCCTTCGCCCGCTACCTCGGAGTAGGGCTCTACCAGGACGCGATGACAGCCGCCATGCGGGTTCCCAACATCCTCCAGAACCTGCTGGGTGAGGGAGTGCTCTCGGCCTCGTTCATCCCGATCTACAGCGGCCTGTTGGAGGAAGGGAAAACGGAGGAGGCGGGGAAGTTTGCGGGGGCCATCTTCGGCTTGATGGCGTCGGCGTCGGCGGCGTTCGCCCTGCTCGGCATCCTGCTCGCCAAGCCGATCGTCTTCCTGCTGGCGTCGGGTTTCCTGGGCGACTCCGCGGCGGTGGCGGCGGGGAGGATGCCGGTCGACCGTTTTGCCCTCGCGGTGACCGGCATCCGCATCCTCTTCCCGATGGCCGGGCTGCTGGTGCTGTCGGTGTGGGCGCTCGCCATCCTCAACAGCAACCGCCGTTTCTTCCTGCCCTACTTCGCGCCGGTGCTGTGGAACGCGGCAATCATCGGCGCGCTCGTCTTCGCCGGCTCCTGGCTCGCCGGCACCCAGGACGTCGCGCGGCAAGTCACGCTGTTCAAGGCGGCCTGCTGGGGGGCCTTCGCGGGCGGGCTCCTGCAGTTCCTCGTGCAGCTCCCGCTGGTGTTCCGCCTCCTGCGTGGCTTCCACCCTTCGCTCTCGCTCGGCGTGCCGGGGGTGCGGGAGGCCCTCGCCGCCTGGGGGCCCGCGGTGGCCGGGCGCGGCGTGGTACAGCTCGCCGGCTACATCGACCTCACCCTCGCTAGCTGGCTCGCCACCGGCGCCGCCTCGGCGGACCGCTTCGCGCAGATGCCTTACCTGCTGCCGATCAGCCTGTTCGGCATCTCGGTGGCGGCCTCGGAGCTGCCGGAGCTGTCGCGCCTGCACGGCCAGGGGGCGGAGCCCGAG
>DASWQX010000615.1:0-6565 GCA_036403495.1 Thermoanaerobaculia bacterium | reverse complement strand
CCCTGCACCTGTATGCCTCCTACTATAATTTCCACATCTTCCGCTACCGGGTGAACACCTCGAAGGACGTCTCGCCGCCCGCCGATGAGGAAGAGAGGAACTTCATCTGGATGTGCTACATCGCCATGGACCCGAATTCTTCCAGCACGGTCTTCACCGGGACCTATCGAGTCTGGCGGACGAAGAACGATGGAGACAAATGGGAACCCGTTTCTCCACCCCTCGATGGCAGCGCGATCAGCGCGATCGAGATCGCCGCGCAGGATTCGCAGCGCGTGTATGTTGGAACGGAGAACGGCGGTTTTTTCCGCAGCCTGGATGGTGGCAACACCTGGAGCGCCAATCTCGCGAGCGCGACCCTTCCCGGTTACACCCTGACCCGCCTCGCCACCGATCCCCGCGACGCGAATGTGATCTTCGCCACCTTCGCCAACTTCGGACACCATCACGCGTTTCGCTCCCAAAACGGCGGAGAGGCCTGGGAGGACATCGACAAGGGTCAGTTGCCGGACGTTCCCCACCATTGCATCCTGATGCCGAATGACGGGTCCAACCGTCTGTTCGTTGGCTGCGACGCAGGAGTCTTTGTCTCGCCGGATTCCGGGTTGACCTGGAGGAACCTGTCGAGAAACCTGCCGGCCACCATGGTGGTGGATCTGGTCCACAACTTGAAGGATCGAACGCTGAGCGCGGCCACCTACGGCCGGAGCATCTGGAGGCTCTCCGTTTGAGCCGCTGCGGCTAGGGCTCGCCGGACCGCTTGCGGAACCAGTCGCTCCGCTGGCGGAGGTTGCCGGGCCCCTCGCCGATCTTCTCGCGGACGGGAGACACGGGGCGCTGCTGTTCCTCCGTCTCTGCGACGGGAGCCGGTCCGGAGGACTCCTCCGACTCACAGCCATCCCGGCTGGTGGGCGTTTTCTTGGCCATAGTGGTCTCCTAAGCAAGCGCTATTTTTTGACGCCTGCGCCGAGCGCCGCCTGACGCTGCAACCAGTCGACGACAGAGGCGGCCAGTGCGATGCGGTGGTCGGCGAAACTGTGATCGCTGTCGAGGGTCAGGCTGGTGACCTTCCCCTTGTGCTGAGCGCGGATCGCGTCGGCCAGGGCCTGGTTCGAAGCCCCGCCGCCGTGCGCGGCGCCGATCACCAGCGCGGGGTGCGTGGCCAGGGCCGGCGCCAGGGCAAGCAGGTCCCAGTCGTCGGCGTGGCGCTCGACTTCTTCCGCCAGGTGCGCCGCGTCGGTGCCGGCCAGGCTGTTGCCGAGATCATCGCCAATATCCGCGATAGCCGCGGCACGCGTTTCGGGATGGGCGCGCAGGTCCTTGCCGTCGGCGCCCACGTTCCAGGCATCGATCAGCACCACGCCGGCCACGTCCGGGTGCGCCGCCGCATAGCGCGCCGCCGCGAAGCCGCCCATGCTATGGCCGCCGATCAGGATGCGGCGCGAATCGATGCCGTACTTCGCGGCGTTCTCGGGCTGGCGCAGGAAGGCCATCGCCGCTTCGGCATCCTCGACCGCGCCGGCGATGCTGAAGGTGCCGGGCGAGCCCCAACTGCCGCGATAGTGCATCGTCAGCACATTCCAGCCGGCGCGCCGGATCGCCTGCGCCAGGTCGAGGTTCTGCTCGTTACCGGGCAGGCCGTGCAGCAGCAGCAGCGTCGGTTTGGGGCCTCCGCCTGCCGCCAGGAAAAACAGCGCGTTCATGCCGGCGCCGCCACTCGGTATCAGCACCTGCCTGTTGGCGGCCGGATGCCCGGCATCGCGCGCATTGTCCGTCACCACGGCGCGCGGCACCGGCGCGGCGGCCTGCGCGGCGATCGAAGACAGCAGCCATGCCGCCGCCAGGGTATGAGCTTGCCACGCTGCTTTCATTGGGTTCCCCAATCGGAGTCATTGGTATCCCCAACGGGACTCGAACCCGTGTCGCCGCCTTGAAAGGGCGGTGTCCTAACCACTAGACGATGGGGACCCGGAGGGCGCGGTCGCCGCGAGTGCGGCGGACCGCTGCTAAATGTACCACAGGAGGGCCCGAAGGCGAGCTTCAGGAGACCCAGTCGAGGGCGTTCCAGATCTCGTCCCGCAGGGCCGTCCAGTCGAGGGGCTTGGCGAGGAAGGCGAAGGCGCCGCAGCCCAGGGCACGCTCGCGCAGGCGGTCATCCATGTGGCCGGTGATGAGCACGACGGGGAGCTCCGGGTCGGCCTTGGCGAGGTGCCTCTGGAGGTCGAGGCCGTCGCCGTCGGGCAGGACGACGTCGAGCACCAGGCAGGCGGGGCCGTCCGGCCGGTGGTAGGCGAGGAGCTCGCGGATAGTCGCGAACGACCTCACCTCGAAGCCGGCGAGACGGAAGAGCTCGCCCAAGTCGCGCCGCACCGACGGATCATCGTCCAGGAGCAGGATGCTGCGCCGCGCGGGCTTGCCGGTCTCCCGGTCGGAGGCTCTGGACGAGGAGAGGCGAGGATCACTGGGCCTGCGTGGGGTCGCCACCGACCCCGGGATCGATTCGCGCTGCGTGAGCTTCATGGTGACCGTCCTTGAATTCCGAAGCCGTCGTCCGACGGGGCAGACCCTTTACTCTAAGCGCCTCGGAGATGAATAGCAACCGTTAAATAGGGTCCGGCTGGCGGGCGGGTTGCAACGGCGGTAAGCTGATGGCGGCGTTCCGCCGCGGAGGATTGAGAGGATGGAAATCGACGTGAAGCACGACGAACGGGAAGGCAAATATTATGCCGTGGTCGACGGCCACGAGGCGGTCTGCGAGTACGGTCCGGCCGGCGAGGGGCGGCTCAACTTCTTCCACACTTTCGTGCCCCCCGAGCTGCGCGGCCAGGGGGTCGCCGACGAGCTCGTCCGCCACGCGCTGGACGACGCGCTCGCGCGCGGCCTCAAGGTCGTCCCGTCCTGCTGGTTCGTCCGCGTCTACATCGACCGCCACGAGAAGTACCGCGCCGTCCTGGCCTGAGCCGTTCCTCCGCCCCTCGATAGCGTCTCCGCCTGGGCCTTCCGCGCTTGAGGGACGGCCCTGGCGGGGGTATGATGTAAGGAAATTGTAAGGGTTGTAAGGAACGAGCGCCTCGCCGCCTCCGGGGGGCGCTCCGCGCGCGAACCATGATCTCCGACCTCGGCCTCTCCTCAACCCGTCTCGCCGGCCCCTCCGCCGACGGGAGCTTCGGCACGCGCCTGGGGCGCCTGGCGGTGCGTCAATACGCCCTCTGCGCCCTGGTGGTGCTGCTGTTCACCGCCTTCAACGCCTTCGTGGGGCTGGGGCAGGGCCGGATCGACGATTCCGACGAGGCGCGCTACGGGGTCTCGGCCTACGAGATGGTGCAGAACCGCTCGTTCCTGGTCACCACCTACGCCGGGCAGCCCGAGTACTGGAACCTCAAGCCGCCGCTCGGCTACTGGCCGATGGCGCTCTCCTTCTACCTGTTCGGCGCCTCGCCGCTCACCCTGCGCCTCCCCTCGGCGCTGTTCGCCATCGGCACCGTGGCGCTGACCATGGCCTTCTGCCGGCGGCTCCTGAACCGCCGGGTGGCGCTGGTCGCCGGGCTGATCGTGGCGACCACGTTCGGCTTCTTCAGCCATCACGGCGCCCGCAGCGGCGACCTCGATTCCGCCCTCACCTTCGTGCTGCTGCTCGCGATCTGCCAGATCCCGCGGCTCGCCGCCTCGTCCGGCCGGGTGATCGCGTTCTCGGGCCTGCTCGCGGCGGGGTTCCTGCTCAAGAGCTTCGCCATCCTGCCGGTGATGATCGTGGCCGCGTTCTATCTCGGCTGGACGGGCTCCTGGCGGCGCCTCCGTCCCCTGGCGTGCGGTGCCGGCGCGGCCCTGTTCGTGGCGGTGGTCGCCGGTTGGGCGCTCGCCCGCTGGCAGGCCGACGGCACGCCCTATTTCCTGCAGCGGATGGTGGGGGAGGACCTCTTCGCCCGCTCGCTGCGGGAGATCGACAAGGGCACCACCGGCTTCTGGAGCTACGCGACGGCGCTGCTCGACCGCTTCGCCCCCTGGCCGCTGCTGCTCGTGGGCGCTCTCTTCGCGCGCGGCCGCGCCGGCTGGCGGCGGGACTGGGCGAGCTGGAGCGTGAAGGGGCGGGGAGCGGTGCCGCTGCTCGTCCTCTGGATCGCGGTGCCGCTGGTGCTGTTCTCCGCCGCGCGCACCCATCACCACTGGTACCTCGATCCGCTCTACCCGGCGCTCGCGGCGGTGACCGCCTGCACGCTGCTCTCCCTGCTGAGCCGGATCTCCCCTGCCCGGCGGACCCTGGCGCTCGTCGGCTTCTTCTTGCTGCCGCTCGGACTGTGCGAGGCCCGCCTGCTCGACCGCGTGCTGGTCCGCGACCGCATGCCGGAATCCCAGCTCTTCCTGATCTCGCTGGGGAGCCGCCACGCGGAGCTCGGTCCCGAGGTCCGCGCCGCCAAGCCGCTCTACCACTCCGAGCGTTTCATCCTCGAGGCGATCGACGGCTACCGCGTCGTCGACGGTCCCGGAATTGGACCGCCGTACGGATCGAGCCCCGACATGCCCCTGCTGGCGCGGCGGCCGGGCGTAGGGCAGGGATTGCAGCCCGCCCCCGACTTCGAGGTGCTGGCCGAGAGCGGGATCTACAAGCTCTACGGCAACTCGAACCTCGACCTCGAAGCCCTCCGCCTGCGGACGCCGAAGGTCCACCCCCACGTCCGCCGCAACCTGCTCCAGCGGCGGCGCGGCGAGCGCGGACTGCGGCGTTCGTAGAAAGCCCCTCACCTCCCCGGCCCTCCTCTCCCAGCCCTCCACCCGCCCTTCCGGGGAGAGGAGGGAGAAAGCAAAGCACCTTCCATTGGGAATTGTCCTTTTCCCCCTCTCCCAGGCGGGGGTGGGTGGAGGGCTGGGAGAGGGGGCCAGGGGGTGAGGGCTCTTCCGGGGCTTCCTAAAACCCCAGCGTCCCGTTCTCCCGCGCCCATTCGACCTGCAGGGCGAGGAAGTCGCGGGGATAGGAGATCGTGACTTCGGTCACCTTGCCGGCCTTGTCCTGGACCGGGGTAAGGTGCGAGTAGACGCCCGAGAGATAGATCGGGAGGTTGAGCCCCTGGTAGCGGGCGATGACGTCGTCGCGCACCGCGGGATCGAAGTGGAGGCCGTACTTGTCGACCAGCGCCTTGATGCCGTCGTAGTCGCCGGTGGCCTTGATCCGCATGATCTCGGCCAGCAGCTTGCCGACCGCCTCGTGCGCCTTGTCGTAATCCTTCACCTCGATGTACCAGTGGCCGTTCTTCCGCACCCGCTCCAGCGCGCCGGCCTCGATCAGGTAATTGGCCACCAGCAGGCGCGAGCGGTCGTGGTCCTCCTGCGCGGTGTCGCCGGTCGCGTAGTTCTTGAGCACGATCAGCCCGGCGCGCGCCAGTTGCCGGTAGAGCTCGTGGCCGACCTCCTGCACGTCCGCCACGCCGAGCTCCGTCAGCTTCGGATCATAGATGTCCCAGTAGGCCACCAGGTCCGCCCGCGCCTCCTCCAGCGTCGAGGCGTACTCCCGCAGATAGGTCGATGGGTCGTTGGGAACGATCACTTTTCCCGAGCCGTGGCCGATGATCTCGTGGAGCGCGGTGTGGAGGTTGTCCGCCACCTGGCCGTATTTCGGATAGAGCGTGGCCTCGTCGGGATCGTCCGAGAATTCGACCGCCGAGCCGGAGCCGCGCATCTCGTTGATCGCATTGATCGACGAGGTCAGCAGGATGCTCTTGGTGCCGTACTTCTCGCGGACGTCCTGCTCGTTCGGCAGGTTGTCGCCGATCGTGATCACCTGGAAGTCGCCGGCCGCGATCAGCGTCTCGATCGCCTTGCCGACCGGCGGCTTGACGTCGAGCTTCTTGAACCGTTCCTCCCACGGCGCCTTGTGCTCGAAATAGACGGCGTTGTCCGCCAGGTGGCGCATCAGCGGCTCGAGCTGCTGATCGACCACCGCCACCACCATCTGCGCCGAGCCCTTGATGCCGCGGGCGTCGCGGTAGACCTCGATGAAGCCGGACGCGAAGTCGACCGTCTCGTCGTTCTGGATCCAGAGGATGTTGTAGTCGTGCCAGTCCTTGAGATCGCCGGTCTGGTAATAGCGGATCAGCGCGCGCAGCACCTTCGCCAGCCCGGGATCGGCGGCCCGCGCCGCCGCCTCCAGCTCGCGGTCGACCGCCTTCAGCTCCTTGGCGAAGAGGCCCGGCTTGATCCTGCCGTCCGGCGTGCCGGCCCTGTAGACCTTCTCGACCAGCTTGCCGTTCTCTTTCACCAGCCGCGAGTTGAGCGGGTTCTTCTCGTCGAAACCCTTGAGATCGGCCAGCTTCACCCCCGGGTAATAATTGTTGCTCGACGCGGTGAGGATGTCCTCGCCCGGCGGCGGCGTCTTGGCGGTGAGCTGGGGCTGGAATTTGGGATCGAAGAGCGGCGTCCGCAGCGATTGCAGAGTCTTGGCGAGCTGCGCCTGCGTGCCCAGCCGCGCCCCTTTCGCCCGCGCCTGCTCGGCGGCTTTCGCGAAGTCCTCGAACGGGATGCCGGGGATGACCTTCTCACCGGTGATCTCGTTGTGATTGCCGCCGGCGGCGAA
>DASWQX010000614.1:0-12316 GCA_036403495.1 Thermoanaerobaculia bacterium | reverse complement strand
AACCCGCCTCCTCGGCCATCCGGCGCGCCGCGGCGCGGGCGGCGATCCGCCGCGGCTCCAGCATGACGATCTGCCCGCCGCCGTCGAGCCCCGCCGCCAGGAGCGCCGGAGGCACGCGGGTCGTCTTCCCGGCGCCGGTCGGCGCGATCAACACGGCCGAGGAGTTTTCGCGCAGCGCGGCGATCAGCGCGGGCAGGACCTCGTCGATCGGCAGGGGCGAAAGCATGGCGGAGGGAGGGTATACCACCCCCTGCCCGCGGAGGCGTGCCTACCGCCGGCCGACCGGAGCGGACGGGAGGTGAGCGGTCTTCAGGGAGCTGGGAGCGTCGAGATGGGCACCCTCATCCACACCGACACCGAGGCGGTCCACCAGCTCCCCTCCGAGCCAGGCGGTCACCAGCGCCAGCAGTACGGCGAGGACCGAGAGGATGAAGGCGGACATCGGAGGCTCTCCAGGCGCATCGCGCCGCAGCAGCCACGAGCCAATGAAAAACAGCACCACCACCACGTTCCCGCCGCCGTGCAGAAGGCCGATCCGCTTCGCCCGGGTCCCGGCGGGGATCGACAGCCAGTCGATCGTGCCGAACACGGCGGCGAGAAGTCCTGAGAGGAAGCCCACCACGATCAGGTAGTAGGCGATCGTCGCCCATTGCGGGTTGCCGCTCGACAGATGGGCGATGTCGAAGAAGAGCGACGTGGCCAGAAGGCCGAGCGGGAATACGATCAGCATCTGGTGGATCGGGTGGCCTAACAGGCGTGCTTTGGCTTGCATCCTCTCCTCCTTCCGAATTGCTGGACGAGTATCGCCCCTGGAGGATGGACAGCAACACCTATGCCGAAGGGCCGGTCAAGTTTCCGGGTCCGGCGCATGGACCTGGTCGGCGTAAGGAAGTACGCGGAAACCCTCCATTGCGGCGGCGAGGCGGAGGGGGCCCTGGAGTGAGACGAAGCCGACGCCGTGGGTGCGCTCCCGGCACCAGATCAGGGCCGCGGCCAGCTCCAGGGCGGCTCCGGCATCCAGCTCGTGGACGGAGAGGATGCGCAGGGCGCGGGCGCGCAGCTCGTCGGTGGGCTGGACCTCGAAGGCGCGGGCGCGCAGGTGATCGATCACCGTCCGGGCGTTCTGGAGATCGGCGGCGGAGATCCGTTCCTGCCGCTTGGCGGCGAGCAGCGCCTCATTGCATTCCAGGTGAGCGCCCCACCAGAAGGCCACGTCGGGGTCCCGCTGGAGGAGAGGCTCGATCTTTCCCGAGGCGGGCTCGCGCACGGCGAGCGCCAAGAGAGCCGAGCTGTCCCAGAACCTCAGACGGCCTCCCGCAGCTCCCAGGGCTCCGAAGCTTCGCCCTCGTCACGGTCGGGAGGCTCCCCGTATTTGTCGCGATACCTGCCGCGCGGCAGCTTCCAGAACGCCTCGTCGAGCGGCTTCTCCGGAGCCCGCACCTGACCCATGCGCACCAGCTCCTGCGTGGCCGCGGCCGGCGACGCCGCCGACAGCGGCAGGATGCGGGCGATCGGACGCCCGTGCTCGGTGACCATGACTTCCTCTCCCGCCTTCACCCGCGCAAGAGTTTCGGACAGCAGCGCCTTCAGCTCGGCAATTCCCAGGGATCGCATACAGGAAATATAGGCAGGAGAAAAAGACCTGTCAAGTCATAAATAATGGGCCAGTCGCGCTTGACTTCCGCCAGCCGCTTTTCTAGACTCCGGTATCGCGTTCCCCTTCCCCGCGACTATTGGGAAAATCGCGGGGAAGACACAAAAACGGCCCGGAGTGAGTGTGGCGCTCACGTCCGAGCCTGACCCCGCAAGGAGGATCAGTCCTATGCGAAGCTCCGAAGAGTTTACCCCGTCCCTCCCCAACGCGTTTTCTTCTTCCTTCCTGCATCGCACGTCCAAGCGCGACGAGCCTCCCACGGCCGGCGAGGCGGACGCGGCCGGTCCCTGGCGCGTGCTGAAGCTGCCGGGTGAGGGCTTCGGTCTGTTCCGGCTCGGCGAATCGATCGAGCGCGGGCATCGGCCTGCCGCCCGGTTCCGGCAACGCTGGCTGGCGCTGGTCGCGGCGGCCGTCCTCCCCGGCACGGGGCGCGACGCGGCGTTCCGCCTTCAGAAGGATTCCGGGCCGGAGGGCTTCGCCGTCGAGGCCGGCAACGGCGGCGAGCCGGTGGGCACTCTGGAGCTGTTCGACGAGCGCCTGATCGAGGCCCTGCACGTGGCCGACGGGCTGCTGCGCTCTCCCGAGGCGCTGGCGCTCCTCCTGGAAGCCGCCGGGCAGGTGGCGCTCGAACGAGCCGGCGCGATCCTCGACGAGCGGATTCCGGACTGAGGGGAAGGGCGTCGTTTTGCGCCCCTGGTCGGGAACGTTCGTGGCCTGCGACCTCACCCTCGATCCCTCTCCTGAAGGAGAGGGAGGGCCTGACGGGGGCCGCGTCGCAGTCGTCCCCCTTCTCCTTCAGGAGAAGGGGATAGGGGATGAGGTCGCAGGCCACGGAGACCGATCGAAGCCTGGCCTGGGCCTCACCCCCCCGTCCCGCCCGGCTTGCCGGCGATCGAGAGGAACAGCTCCTGGATGACCTCCTTCAGCTCCAGCGTGTAGTTGGCGAGGTCGCGCTGGGCGATTTCGAGCTGTTCGAGGCTGGGGCGGACGAGCGGGCCGCCCGGCCGCGGGCGCACCTTGTGGCTCATCCGTTCGTCGAGGCTCTGGAGCTTCTGGTAGGCATCCTTCAGGCGTTGCGGGTCCATGTCAGGGGCTCTCCTTGGCGGTCTTCGTATCGCGGCCGAGCTGCAGCGTGAAGTCGACGATCCGCTCGACCTCCAGGGCGTCCAGACGCCGCGCGAAACCGGGCATCGGGCCGTTGCCTTCCCGGATGCGCCGGCGGACGGCGGCGCGGTCGCCGCCGCGCACCATGGGCGAGGTGAGGAGGTTCAGGTGCGGATAGAGGATGAGCGAATCGGCATCCCCCTTCCCTTTCCCGCTCTCGCCGTGGCAGCGGGCGCAGTAGGTCGAGTACACCTCCGGTCCGGCGAGGTCCTTGTGCGCGCAGCCGGCCCACAGCGGACCGAGGAGCGGCAGCGCCGCGGCGAAGGACAGGGCCGTCCGGAGATTCAAGCCTGGACGTTTCGCCGGTTCACCATCGTGGCGGTCGCCTGGTCGCGCGGACGGACGACGATCTCGTCGATGTTGACGTGCGACGGGCGGGTGGCCGCCCAGACGACGCAGTCGGCGATGTCCCCGGCGGTGAGCGGGTCGAGCCCGCGATAGACCGAATTCGCGCGCTCCTCGTCGCCGGCGAAACGGACGAGCGAGAACTCGGTCTCCACCAGGCCGGGGGCCACCTCGGTCACCCGTACCGGCTGGCCGAGGAGCTCGACGCGCAGCGTGCGGGTGAGCGCCCGCACCGCGTGCTTGCTGGCGGTGTAGCCGCCGCCGCCCACGTAGGTCTCGAAACCGGCGATCGAGCCGAGGTTGATCACGTGACCGTCGCCGGACGCCTTGAGGGCGGGGAGCAGCGCGCGGGTGAGGCGCATGACGCCGAGGACGTTGGTCTCCCACATCACGATCCAGTCCGCGTCGCTGGCGCTCTCGATGCGGTCGAGCCCGTGGGCGCCGCCGGCGTTGTTGACCAGCAGGTGAATCGCGTCGGGGAGCTGGCCGCAGAAGGCCGCGATGCTGTCGACGTCCGTCACGTCGAGCTCCAGGGCTGTGGCGCCGATCGGCCCGGCGACCTCGCGCAGGCGGTCGAGGCGGCGGGCGCCGAGATAGAGGCTGAAACCGGCTCCCGCCAATGCCTGGGCGGTGGCGGCGCCGATCCCCGAGCTGGCGCCGGTGACGACGGCGATCTTGTTCCCTTCGGTCATCGATTTCCTTTCCTCACACCTCGGCCGACGGGCAGAGGTCCGCCACCGGACAGACGGCGCATTCGGGCTTGCGCGCCTTGCAGACCTTGCGGCCGTGATCCTGGAGCAGCAGGGCGAACCGCGTCCAGTCCTCTTGCGGCAGGAGCGGCATCAGGTCGCTCTCGATCTTCACCGGGTCTTCCTCGGCGGTGAGGAAGAGGCGGCGGGAGAGGCGCTGGACGTGGGTGTCGACGGCGATCCCCTCGATCTTTCCCAGAGCGTTGCCGAGCACGACGTTGGCCGTCTTCCGGCCCACCCCCGGCAGCGCCACGAGGGCCTCCAGGCTCGGCGGCACCTCGCCGCCGTGCTCGGCGACCAGCGCGGTGCCGAGGCTCTTGAGCGCCCGCGCCTTGTTGCGGAAGAAGCCGGTGGTCTTCACCATCTCCTCCAGCTCGCCGAGGTCGGCCGCCGCGTAGTCGCGGGCTTCTGGGTAGCGGCGGAAGAGCGCCGGGGTCACCATGTTCACCCGCTCGTCCGTGCACTGGGCGGCGAGGACGGTCGCCATCAGGAGCTGGAGCGGGTTCTCGAAGTCGAGGGCGATGCGGGTCCGCGGGTAGACCTCCCGGAGCCGCGCCAGGATCTCGCCGGCGCGCTCGCGCCGCGCCTTCTTCGATTCCCGCCGCGCCTGCCCGGGAGTGATGCCGGTAACTGCCATCCAATTATTCCGAGAGCTATTCCGAGGTAAAGGCCCGCACCAGCCAGTTGACCAGCGCGACCACCAGGCCGCCGAGGATCGCCGCGCCGCAGCCGCTCACCTGCAGGTGGTGCGGCAGGAGCCAGGCGGCGAGGTAGAGCATCATGCCGTTGATCAGCAGGTAGAACAGGCCGAGGCTGAGGACGATCAGCGGCAGGGAGAGCAGGGTGACGATCGGCCGGACGATCAAGTTGATCAGGCCCACCACCAGACCGACCAGCAGCAGCGCCGGCAGGCTGCCGGTGTAGGTGATGCCCGGCACCAGGTAGGCGGCGACGAGGACGGCCACCCCGTTCAAGGCGATCTGCACCAGCGCTCGGATCATATTTTGAGTCCCCCTCCCGCGAGCGATCTTATCCCGTCCGGCCGGTCGGCTGGTGGTCGGGCCGCGCGATGGCCATCGCCTCGCGGACCACCTTGCGCTCGTTCTCGAAGCTCAGCCGCGCCAGCCCCTCGTCCCACGAGAACCATTCGGCGCCGGAGACCTCGCGGGCGTCGAAGTTGGCGGAGTCGCCGCTGACGTAGGTGAGCAGGAAGTAGTCCACCTCCTTGTGGATGCGGTGGATCCCCTTCTCGACGAACCAGTACTCGACGCCCGGCAGGGGGGCCACCACCTCGCCGGTGACGCCGGTCTCCTCGCACACCTCGCGGACGGCGGTCTGCTCGGGGGTCTCGCCGGCTTCGATATGACCCTTGGGGAGCTGCCAGCGGCGGCCCGACTGGGTCGAGATCAGCAGGATGCTGGAGCCGCGCACGACCAGTCCTCCGGCCGATCGGTGGTGGACGGTCTTCATCGCTCGGCTCGGGTGACGCCGGCCTCGGCGCTCAGTTCGCCGAGTCCTCGGAGGCGCTGGCGGGAACCCAGGAGGGAAGGGCGGCGGGATCGATGCCGACCGAGCGCAGGGCCGCGCCCCAGGCCTCCTCGGGGTCGGCGGCGAAGATCAGGTCGCTGCTCGCCGGCACCGTCAGCCAGTCGTTGCGGAGGATCTCCGCCATCAACTGCCCTTCGCCCCAGCCGGCATAGCCGAGGATCAGGCGGAAGCGGTCGGGGGGCGCCTCGGCGAGGCGGGAGAGGTCGCCGACGTGCTGCGTCACAGCCACTCCTGGGAGGATCTCGGTGGCGGTGTCCTCGGGGCCCGCTTCGAGGACCGGCGCGAACAGCACCGTGCCGAGCTCCGGCTGCACCGGACCGCCGCGGTACGCCACGACCTCCTGCCGGCCGGCCCAGCGCAGGTCCATCTCCTTCAGGATCTCGCCGATCCGGATCGCTGTGGGGTGGTTGAGGACGAAGCCGAGGCTCCCCGCCTCCTCGTGCTGAAGGAGGAGCACGACGCTACGCTGGAAGTAGGGGTCGAGCACCTGGGGCATGGCCAGCAGCAGGACCGGCGTGGTGAGATCGGAGGCGCTCGCGGGCATGGGCTCAATCTTACTCGGCCTCCCGCCTCTGGGAGAAATCGAATCGAGCTGATATCTTTGCCCTGGCGGGCGTCTTCCCCGCGAGGCGCCCGCGGCACCCCCGTTCGATCGATTCAGAAGACGATCCTGAGGAGAACACTCCATGAACGATAGCTTCGGCAGCCGCTCGACCCTCCGGGCCGGCGGACGCGATTTCCGTATCGCCCGTCTGGATGCCCTGGAGAAGCGGGGCTTCGATGTCTCGCGCCTCCCCTACTCCCTCCGCATCCTGCTCGAGAACCTGCTGCGCCGCGAGGACGGCTCGGTGGTGACCTCCGCCGAGATCGAGGCCCTCGCCGGCTGGGACCCGAAAGCGGCGCCGTCGCGCGAGATCGCCTTCATGCCGGCCCGCGTCCTGCTCCAGGACTTCACCGGCGTCCCCGCGGTGGTCGACCTCGCCGCGATGCGCGACGCGATGGTGAAGATGGGGGGCGATCCGAAGCGGATCAACCCGCTGCAGCCGGTCGAGCTGGTGATCGATCACTCGGTGCAGGTGGACGAGTACGGCACCGCCGCCGCCTTCCTGATCAACGCCGGCAAGGAGCTGGAGCGCAACCGCGAGCGCTACGCCTTCCTGCGCTGGGGTCAGACCGCGTTCAGCAACTTCCGCGTCGTGCCGCCGGACACCGGCATCGTCCACCAGATCAACCTCGAATACCTGGCGCGGGTGGTGATGGAAGGGGACGTCGACGGCGAGACCTACCTCTATCCCGACACGCTGGTGGGGACCGATTCCCACACCACCATGGTCAACGGCCTGGGCGTGCTCGGCTGGGGCGTCGGCGGCATCGAGGCCGAGGCGGCCATGCTCGGCCAGCCGGTGTCGATGCTGATCCCGCAGGTGGTCGGCTTCCGCCTCTCCGGCGCGCTGGCCGAGGGGACCACGGCGACCGACCTCGTGCTCACCGTCACCCAGATGCTGCGCAAGCGGGGCGTTGTCGGCATGTTCGTCGAGTTCTTCGGCCCCGGCCTCGCCAACCTGCCGCTCGCCGACCGTGCCACCATCGGCAACATGGCCCCTGAGTACGGCGCCACCTGCGGCATCTTCCCGGTCGACCAGGTCTCGCTCGACTACCTCACCTTCACCGGCCGCACCCCGGAGGCGGTGGCGATCGTCGAGGCCTACATGAAGGAGCAGGGGCTCTTCCACACCGCCGACTCCCCCGCCGCCGTCTACACCGACGTCCTGGAGCTCGACCTCGGCACGGTCGAGCCGAGCCTCGCCGGCCCCCGCCGGCCGCAGGACCGCGTGCGCCTCTCGGACGTCAAGCCGTCGTTCCTCAAGGAGCTGGAAACGATGACCGCCGCCGGCAGGACCGGCAAGGCGAAGGCCTCACCCCTGGGGCTCCAGTCGGCCGGCGGCACCGCCGCGGGACTGGCGGTCGCCGAGCCCGAGGTCGCCGTGGTGCCGGATTCCGCGGCGGACGCGCTCCAGCACGGCTCGGTGGTGATCGCCGCGATCACGAGCTGCACCAACACCTCGAACCCGTCGGTGATGGTGGCCGCCGGGCTGCTGGCCAAGAAGGCGGTCGAGAAGGGGCTCTCCAGCAAGCCCTGGGTGAAGACCAGCCTCGCCCCCGGCTCGAAGGTGGTCACCGAGTACTACAACGAGGCGGGGCTCACCGCCTACCTCGACCAGCTCGGTTTCAACCTGGTCGGCTACGGCTGCACCACCTGCATCGGCAACAGCGGACCGCTGCCGGCGGCGATCTCGAAGACGATCGACGAGCGCGACCTGGTCGCCGTCGCCGTGCTCTCCGGCAACCGCAACTTCGAGGGGCGGATCAACTCGGACGTGCGTGCCAACTACCTCGCCTCGCCGCCGCTGGTCGTCGCCTACGCCCTGGCGGGAAGGATCGACGTCGACTTCCAGACCGAGCCGCTGGGCACCGGCAAGGACGGCCAGCCGGTCTATCTGCGCGACGTCTGGCCGAGCCGTAAGGAAGTCGAGGAGACCATCCTGCGCGCCGTCCGCTCGGACATGTTCCGCGAGCAGTACCGCGACGTCTTCGCCGGCGACGAGAGCTGGAACAGCCTCGACGTGCCGGAGGGCGACACCTACGCCTGGGACCCGGCGTCGACCTACGTCCGCCAGCCCCCCTACTTCGTCGACATGCCGGCCGAGCCGGCGGCGGTCGAGGACGTCCACAACGCCCGCGTGCTGGCGGTCTTCGGCGACAGCATCACCACCGACCACATCTCGCCGGCCGGCTCGATCAAGGCCGCCGGCCCCGCCGGCAAGTACCTCGTCGAGCACGGCGTCGCGCCCAAGGACTTCAACTCCTACGGCGCCCGCCGCGGCAACCACGAGGTGATGATGCGCGGCACCTTCGCCAACATCCGCATCCGCAACCGCATGGTCCCCGAGATCGAGGGGGGCTTCACCCTCCACCTGCCGGACGGCGAGCCGCTGTCGATCTACGACGCCGCGATGAAGTACAAGGACGAGGGGGTCCCCACGGTGGTCCTCGCCGGCCAGGAGTACGGCACCGGCTCGTCGCGCGACTGGGCGGCCAAGGGCCCGCTCCTCCAGGGGGTCCGCGCCGTCATCGCCGAGAGCTTCGAGCGCATCCACCGGAGCAACCTCGTCGGCATGGGAATCGCCCCGCTGGAGTTCCTGGCCGGCGAGAGCGCGGTCACCCTCGGCCTCACCGGCCACGAGGTGATCGACATCGAAGGGCTCGCCGAAGGGGTCCGGAACAGCTTGAAGGACGGCCGCGAGATGACAGTCCGCGCGCGCAGGGAAGACGGCAAGACGACCACCTTCAAGGCCCGCCTCCGCCTCGACACCCCGCAGGAGATCCAGTATTACCGCCACGGCGGCATCCTGCACTACGTGCTGCGGCAGTTGCTGCGCTCGTAGGTCGGATAGGCTTAGAAGAGGGGAAACGACTGGAAGCAAGGACGTAAAGGACTGCAAGGACGGCAAGGACAGTAAGACCGAGGGCTGGTTCGGTGATTCTTGTCCTTGTTGTCCTTGCAGTCCTTTACGTCCTTGCTCGGCTTTTCTGCTGCGCGGCTCTTAGAAGTCTGTCCGGCGAAGAGACAAGTTTTCTGGCCAAGGGCCAACGTCATGAACCGGGAAATCGGCCAGAGATCTCTCTGTACGGGAGGTCGTAGAGTCGGCGGGACGATCATCGACGACCACGACGGCCCGATGTCTTCCGAGAGGCACGTCCATCGGCAGCTTCAGGTCGATCCTGCCGATGCCGCCCTGGGTGACAATGACGTCGGTCTCGATGGCCTTCATACGCTCTCAGCTTACTGGATGCTTCGCAACAAAAAAAGCCCCGCGCCGGGGAGGGATCCGGCACGGGGGGAGGAGAGGGAGCTGAGAAATTGCGGAGTGTTTGGCTCCAGGACAGGTCCAACTCCCGCGGCCCGTCCCATCTTCTATAACCGAGGCGGAGTATGGTCGATTCCCATTTCTCCAATTTCTTGAATCCGCTCTGAGCCCCATTCCGCCCCCGCATCATGCCCATGAGGATCTTTCTGACCGGCGGCACCGGCTACATCGGACTGGCGCTGGCGCGCCGTCTGGTGGCGGCCGGCCACGAGGTTCGCGCCCTCGTCCGTGCGACCAGCAACG
The DNA here is from genome assembly GCA_036403495.1 of Thermoanaerobaculia bacterium. GTDB lineage: Bacteria > Acidobacteriota > Thermoanaerobaculia > Multivoradales > UBA5704 > DATARR01. The sequence goes on along the minus strand of DASWQX010000614.1, from coordinate 2,684 downwards.
CCGATCCTCTCCGGCAGCTCGGCGCCGCCACCTTCACCGGCGACATCGCGGACCGCTACTCGATGCGGGAGGGGATGTCCGGCGCCGACTGGGTGATCCACGCCGCCGCCGAGCTTGACCTCGCCGGACCCGCCGAGCGGATGCGGCAGGCCAACGTGCAGGGGAGCGAGAACGTGGCCTCCCTGGCCTATAAGCTCGGCGTCGGGCGCTTCCTCTCCGTCTCCTCGATGGCCTACTTCGGCGGCAGCCCGCCGGACGGCTCGACCGCCGACGAGTCCGCGCCGCTCCAGACCCCCTTCCCCACCCTCTACAGCGCTACCAAGCACTCCGGCGAGCGCGCCATCCAGGAGTGGGCGAAGAAGGGGCTGCGGATCAACACCGTCTACCCGAGCCTGGTCTATGGCCCGCCGGGCAAGAAGGAGGGGGCGAACGCGATCCTGCGCGGCTTCCTCCGCGGCAAATACCCCGTCCTGGCCGGCGGCGACCGCAGGATGTCCTGGATCTTCATCGACGACCTGGTCGAGGGGATCTTCAAGATATTGGAGACGGCGCCGCCGAAGCGGGACTACCTGATGGCGGGCGACGTCACCACGCTGCGCTCCCTGGTGGAACGGGTCTGCGCGCTGGGAAATGCCGCGCCGCCGCGCCTGAGCCTCCCCCTCGGACTGGCGCGGGCGGGGCTGGTCGTCTCGAGCCCCTTCTTCAAGCTCGCCGGCCGCCGCCCCCCCTTCACCCACGATCAGCTCAACAGCCTGGAACGGAACTGGGCGTTCACCGACGCCCGCGCCCGGGCCGAGCTCGACTGGCACCCGCGGAGCCTGGACGACGGGCTGCCGCCGACGGTGGCGTTCCTGCAAGCTAGCTGACGCCGCGTTCCCCTTTCCGGGAATCCATTCCGGGAATCCGGCTGGCGTTTTCCTGTCTTTCCGCAATAAACTGCGCCCATGGCGCGGCGCAAGGACCACGATCAGCTCGCCCTCTTCGCCTTCGAGCCGGCTCCTGAACCGGAAAAGCAGGGGGTGGTCGCGGCGGCGCAGTCCGAGGAGGTCGAGGCGCTCGGCCGCGAGTTGCCCCAGGAGGTCTGCCTCGGCGGCTCGACCTGGTCGTTCCCGGGTTGGGCGGGGCTGGTCGACGACCGCGCGTATCCCACGTCGAAGCTGGCGCGGGAGGGTCTCGCCGCGTACGCCCGGCACCCTCTCCTCCATGCCGTGGGCGTCGACCGGACCCACTACGCGCCGGTCGAGACGGGTGAGCTGGCGCGCTACCGCGAGGTGGTGCCCGACGGCTTCCTCTTCCTGGTCAAGGCGCACGAAGCGTGCACCCTGAGCCGCTTCCCGGACCACGCCCGCTACGGCGCGCAACGCGGCCAGGAGAACCCTCTCTTCCTCGATCCCCTCTATGCCGCGGACCGGGTAGTGGCGCCGTTCGCGGAGGAGATCGGCGGTGCCGGTGCGCTGCTCTTCCAGTTCGCGCCGCAGTCGCTGGGGAGCCCCGCCGACTTCGCCGAGCGCCTCCATGCCTTCCTGGCGGCGCTCCCGCGCGGACCGGTCTACGCCGTCGAGCTGCGCAACCGCGAGCTGATCACCGCCGACTACGGCGACGCCCTCGCCGCCGTGGGCGCCTGCCACTGCCACAACGTCCACCCCCGCATGCCGGACATCCGCGCGCAGGCCCGCCTCGCGGGCAGCGAGCGGGGTCCGATGACGATCGTCCGCTGGCTGCTGGGCGCTGGAATGACCTACGAGGAGGCGGGGCGGATGTACGCCCCGTTCAACCGCCTGGCCGCGCCCGACCCCGGAAACCGCGAGGCGGTGGCCGACCTCGCCCGCGCGGCCGTCGCCGGCGAGCGCCCCTTCCTGTGCACGATCAACAACAACGCCGAAGGGAGCGCGCCGTTGTCGGTGGTGGAGCTGGCGCGCGAGGTCGTGATGGGCGCCTGAGTCCCGCGGGATGAGTTTCTACCGCATCCGCCGCGCCGACGAGGGCCCGCTGGCGTCCGCGGCGTTGCTCCGGAAGAAGCCGCGCAGGGCGTTGCTGTTCGCGGCCAGGACCCAGGAGAAGTTGCCGCTCGTCGCTCGCCGGGCCCCCTGCTCGGTGAAGTGGAGGTCCACCTTGTCGCCCACCATCCTGCCGGTGACGGTGATCGGCGACCGGGCTCCCGCGTTGACGATGCTCCCGTTTTCCGCCCATTTCTGGCCGCGCCCCACGATGCGGTCGCCCTCCTGCTCGAGCTGCAGGCGATAGGTCAGGCGGAGGCCCTGGTACGCCGAGTAGTTGGTCGAGTCGATGGTGTTCGTCAGCTCCCACCAGCCGGAGAGGTCGGACTCGGAATCCGTCCGCCCCGCTTTCGCGGCGCCGGCCTCGCTCGCCTCGTCCGCCTCGCGGCGATCCACCTCCGGCTCCCGCCGCGCGACCCGGTCCTCGCGCGATGGGCGCGATTGCCGAACCCGCTCTTTTTCGGCCGCCTGCACCGCTTCCTTCGCCGCTTTCTGCCGCAGCTCGCGTTCGGCGATCTGGGCCAGGCGCTCCTGTTCCTGTTTCTTCGCTTCGTCCTCTCCCGACTGAGCGACCTGCCGCGCCTGGTCCTGCCGCGGGAGCAGGCGCCGCTCGGTCGGGAAGCCGTTCAACGGCGTCGGCTCATGGCCTGGACAGTAGGCGACCGGCTCCTTTCCTCGAAGGAAGAG
>DASWQX010000613.1:0-1694 GCA_036403495.1 Thermoanaerobaculia bacterium | reverse complement strand
CGCGAGGAGGGGTTCAAAGAGGAGGTGGTCCGCATCCTGGACGGCGCGACCATGGTCTTCTTCACCGGCGGCGACCAGTTGAAGATCACCAGCCAGCTCGGCGACTCCTACGTGTACCGGCGGATCGAGGAGATCTACCAGCAGGGGGGGACGATCGCCGGGACCTCCGCCGGCGCCTCGGTGATGAGCGAGACCATGCTGATCTCGGGCGACGGCGACGAATCCCACAAGGTCGATACCGTCCTCGGCATGGCCCCCGGTCTCGGCCTGATCCGCAACGCGGTGATCGACCAGCACTTCGCCCAGCGGGGCCGGCTCGGGCGGCTGCTCGGCGCCATTACCCAGAACCCCCGCACCCTGGGGATCGGGCTCGACGAGAACACCGCCATCATCCTCGACGACAACGAGTGGTTCGAGGTGGTGGGCGCCGGCGCCGTCTACGTGCTCGACGGCAGCAAGGTCTCCTACTCGAACCTGGCGGAGCCGCAGGAGGAGATGGAGAAGACGATGTCGGTCTTCGACGTCAAGCTGCACGTGCTGAGCGCCGGCAACCGGTTCGATCTCCAGGATCGCCGGCCGGAGGTGCCGCCCAAGCCCGAGGCCATGGCGAAAAAGAAGAGCGCCTGAAGGACACGCAGGCCTTTTCGAGGCGCCGTCCGGGCTGATCTGGGGCTTTCGTGAGTCCGCTTGTCCCTTCCGGACGAAAAAAGTGGCACCCTTTCCGTTAACGGCCCACGCCGTGACCATGGTGGTCGTGGCTGGGGGCCGTGGGAGAGGAGATGCTCATGTCTCGAAAGATGGGTTCTGTTGTTGCCGTCCTCGCATTCCTGTCGCTCTCGACCGCGGGCTCCGTCCAGGCCCGTCCCGTCGCCTCTGTGGAGTCACCGTCCGGGCTCGCGGGAGGGCTCTTGAGCTGGATCAGCTCCGGCGTCGCGAGCTTGCTGAACAAGGACGGGATCGGACTCGACCCAAACGGGACCAAGCACGAGACCACGCGCCGGTCTCCTGGAACCGGAACGCAGCATGGGAGGATGGCGGGCGAGGGGAAGTGACCCGGGCCGGCCCGGCGGCCGACCTCGACCGTCGGGCCTCGATTTAGGGAAAATCCTCCCCTCATCTGGCGGGCGGGCCCAAAAAGGCTCACAATCTGGAGCGGTGTTGTTTGCGGTGTCTTTTTGCAGGGGAGGATGTCCGTGAAGATCCATCCGTTCCGACCGGTGACGTCGACGAGCTACGAAGGAGTCTTCGAGCGTACCCGGAGGCTGGTGGCGAGGTGGATGCGGGTCCTGGAGAAGGAGCGGAACGAAGCTCCGGGCCTGCTGGCTCAGCTCCGCGCGCGTACCGATGAGCAGCGCGAGATCATGCTGCGGAACAGCCGGCGCTTCCATACCTGGGGCCTGCTGGAGCTGGTGGTCGAACAGACCTTGGTGACGAGCCTGCAGAACCCGCGGCACGGGGAAGAGTGGGGGCGCTTGGCGTTGCGGATCGCCGATTTCCTCGAATCCGGACGCTACGGCGCGGAGCGGCTCGAAGACCTCCGGGCGCGCACCCTGGCCTATGTCGGCAACGCTCTCCGGATTCAGTCCGACCTCGCGGGCGCGGACAAGACTTTTCGTAAGGCCATGTCCCATCTGCGGCGGGGGACCGGCGATCTGCTCGAGCACGCCATCTTCCTCGACCTCCTGGCTTCCCTG
>DASWQX010000612.1:0-9481 GCA_036403495.1 Thermoanaerobaculia bacterium | reverse complement strand
GAGCAGCCCCTGCGTGTATAGCTTGACGAGGCGCTGGGCGTTGGCGCGCGCGTAGGCGCTGTCGGCCTGCGCCTTGGCCGCGTTGGCCTCGTCGGTTTCGATCTGCGCCCGGCTCGAGCCGAGGGCCGCCTGGAGATGGCGCAGGTTCGCCTCGGCGCCCTCCAGGTTGCCGCGCGCCGTCACCACCTGCGCCTGGTACACCGCGGGGTCGATCTGCGCCAGCACCTGGCCGGCGCGGACGCGCGTGTTGAAGTCGGCGAAGACGAGCTTCACCGTCCCCGAGACGTAGGAGCCCACCGGCACCGTGGTCAGGGGATTGATGGTCCCGGTGGCCTCCACCGCCGAGGTGATCGAGCCGCGCTGGATGGGAGCGGTCAGGTATTGCGGACCCTTCGCGCGCCCGCCGATCCAGAAGCCGAGGAGGAGGAGGGCGAGCAGGGCGCCGGCGAGGATGACGCCGAGGCGCCGTCGGAAAGGGTGGATCGTCTGGGGCACGGCGCTATCATAACCAAGTCATGGATCTCGGCACTCTCCTCCCCGAAGCCCTGGGCGCGATGACGTCCAACAAGCTCCGCACCGGGCTCACCATGCTCGGCATCACGATCGGCATCGCCGCCGTCATCTGTACGGTCGCGATCGGCGAGGGGGGCTCGAACCGGGTCCGCGAGCAGCTCGAGAGCCTGGGCGACAACTTCATCTGGATTGAGGCGGGGAGCCGCAACGTCCAGGGGGTGCGCACGGGCAGCGGCGCCACCAAGACCCTGACGGTGCGCGACGTCGAGGGGATCCGCGAGGCCATCCCGCTGATCAAGAGCGTGTCCCCCAACGTCGACGGCCGGGTGCAGGTGATCTACGGCAACCAGAACTGGTACACCCAGTACCGGGGGGTGACGCCGGAGTACCTCTCCATCCGCCGCTGGACGGTCGCCAGGGGCGCTTCGTTCACCCGCCAGGACGTGACGCTCTCGGCCAATGTCTGCCTGCTCGGCCGTACCGTGGTCGGAGCGCTCTTCGGCAGTGCGGATCCGATCGGCCGGACGATCCGCGTCGGCAGCCAGCCGGTGCGGGTGGTCGGGATCCTGGCGCCGAAGGGGGAGACCGCCACGGGCCAGGATCAGGACGACACGATCCTGATGCCGAGCACCACGGTGCAGCACAAGATCAAGGGGGCGAGCTGGCTCGACGACATCATGTGCTCGGCGGTCTCGCCGGAGGCGATCCGTCCGGCCAAGGAGCAGATCGTCCGCCTGCTCCGCCAGCGCCACCACCTGCGCCCGGGGGCGCCCGACGACTTCAACCTCCGCAGCCCTGAGGAGATTTTGAAGGCACAGCAGGAGACCAGCCGCACCTTCACGATCCTGCTGGCGAGCATCGCCTCGGTGTCGCTGCTGGTCGGCGGCATCGGGATCATGAACATCATGTTCGTCACGGTCACCGAGCGGACCCGCGAGATCGGCGTCCGCCGCGCCGTCGGGGCCACGCGGCGGAGCGTCCAGAGCCAGTTCCTGGTCGAGGCGGTGCTGCTCTGCGCCCTCTCCGGCGCCGTCGGCGTCCTCCTCGGCGTCGTCGCCTCCAGCATCTTCTCGAACGTGCTCGGCTGGGTGATGATCATCCCGCCGCGCGCGATCGTGATCGCCGTCGTCTTCTCCTGCCTGATCGGCGTCGGCTTCGGCTTCTACCCCGCGCGCAAGGCGTCGCTCCTCGATCCGATCGAAGCCCTGCGCTACGAGTGAAGGCCGCGGCCCGGCTGGGACCGGGCTCAGAACGCCACGCGGAAACCGACCTCATACCGCCGGGTGGGCTCGAAGTCGGTCGGTCCGCCCAGTGCGATCGGATCGCCGTCGACGCTGGTGCAGCCGCCGGCGAGCTGGCAGACGGCGACCGGCCGCTCGGTGCCGAGGACGTTCTCGACCGTGCCGATCAGCTCCAGGTCGAGGCCGGCCATCCGGAACCCCTTGCGCAGCTCGATCTCCAGCGTATAGAGGCTGTTGGCGCGCCGGCTCCCGCGCGGCTCCAGGAGCTCCGTGCCGTAGAGCGGCGGATCGAGGTTCTGGAGCACGCTGTAGTCGAAGGGGGATTCGTAGATCGCGTTGAAGCCCAGGCTGAGCCGGCGCGGCAGCTTGACGAACCCCTTGAGCTTGAAGCGGTGGCGGCGGTCGTCGGACAGATAGCCGTAGGTGTTCACGAAGTGCACCGGGTAGACGTCGAAGTCGGGCCCCGAGATCTGCGGGCTGTCGACGCTCCCGCGCGACCGTGAGTAGGCGTAGGAGGCCACCACGTCCAGCCAGTCGACCTCCCGGCTGTCCAGACGGAGCAGGAGGCCGTGGTAATCGCGCCGCGCCGCCGCCGGGTTGGTCAGGGTGAGGCTCCGGCAGTCCTGGAAGCCGGGGTCGGGCGTCGGCCGCGGGACGTTCTCGCTGCAGGTGTCCGCCAGGAGGTCGCGGGTGGCCTTGGCGATGTAGGTGAGCTCGATCGACGTGCGCCGGCCGAGCTGCCGCTGGAGGCCGATCGACGTCTCCTCGGCGACCGCCGGCCGCAAGTGGGGATCGACCTGGTTGGGGGAGGTGCTCAGCGCGTCGTAGAAGGCGAAGCCATAGGCGTCGCGGTGCAGGGGGTCCTGGATCACCGCGCCGCCGCGGGCGGCGGCGAAGGCCTGGCAGTCGGCGGCGATCTGCGCCGGATCGGTGACCCCGGCGTCCACGGCCCGCGAGCAGGCGAGGTAGCGGGTGGTGGGCGCCACGCTCAGCCGGGCGTAGAGCGGCAGGGCCAGCGAGCTGGGATGCATGAACTTGCCGTAGCTGGCGCGCAGCACCGTGCGGGCGTCGCCGGCCAGGTCCCAGGCGAGCCCGAGCCGCGGCTGCCAGGAGCCCAGCGTGGCCACCGTCGTGCCGGCCTCGTCGCGGTAGCCGGCGCGGTCGTAGCGCACGCCCAGCTTCAGGGTGAGGTTGGGGAGCGCCCGCCAGGCGTCCTGCGCGTAGCCCGCGAACAGGTCCCCGCGGTAGGTCTGGACCGGGATCGCCGGCGTGACGCTGAACAGGTCCGGGGCGCCGTCGTCGGTATAGAGGGCGCCGCCGGTGGCGTTGTCGAGCGCGTCGAGAGTCAGCGCCGCGTAGGAGACGCCCACCTTGAGCTCATGGCTACCCTGGCCGGAAGAGCCGCCGCCGGGGCCGGCCAGGAAGGCGGTGAGGCTGGTCTGCGCCTCCTCCCGGCGGCGGTCGCTCGACTGCACGCGGGTGTAGTTGCCCGAGCTGATCCCGCTGTCGAGATCGATCACGCCCGGCGTCTGGAGATCGCCGCTCCGCGGGCCGTCCTCGGTCTTGCGGTCGTGGCGCCCGAGCTGCATCTCCCAGAGCAGACGGTCCGCGAGCTGGAGGGACGACTCGGCCTGCCAGAGCACCGACCGCTGCCGCTCCGTCGCCACGGCCTCCGGGGCCACGAAGGGGCCGGCGTTGAAAGCGCTGAACGTCGACGGCGCCGACGAGCCCTTGAACACCGCCTGCCAGCGCGGATCGATCTGCCAACTGACCTTGCCCAGGTAGTCCTCCCCCTTGAAGTCGGCGGTGGTGGGGGAGAGGCTGGGCGTCGTCTTTTGCCGCTGGTAGGCCGCCGAGGTGAAGAACCAGATCCGGTCGCGCGCCAGCGGGCCGCCGAGCGTCGCCGCCGGCAGCACGAAGCTGCTGTCGTTCTCCTCCGGATCGGAGTGCTCCCCCGCCTCGCTGAAGCGGCTGTCGCGGTAGCGCACGTCGAAGGTGCCGGAGAGGTCGTTCCCTCCCGACTTGGTGACCAGGTTCACCACCCCGCCGGTCGCCCGCCCGTACTCCGCCTCGAAGCCGGCGGTGGAGAACGAGATCTCCTGGATGGCGTCGAAATTGAAATTCGTGCCGAAGGTGGACGTGTAGGGATCGGTGGTGTCGAGGCCGTCGATCAGATAGACGTTCTCGCTGCCGGTCGAGCCGAAGACCTGGGGATCCTCCGTCAGCTCGCTCTGCGCCACGCCGGCGGTCGAGCCGGTGATCGACAGATAGCTGCGGTCGTCGGCGCCGATCGACGAGCGGTCCATGAATTCGAGCGTGAAGACCTGCCCGACCGCCACCTGGGTCGGATCGATCACCGGACGCTCGGCGGTGACGGTGACCTGCTCGCGCAACTCGCCCACGCCGAGCGTCGGGAAGATCGCGGTGGTGTGGTCGAGGCTCACCCGCACCCCTTGCAGCTCCTCGGCATGGAAGCCCGCCAGCTCGACCTTGACCGCGTAGAGGCCGGGCGCGAGGTCGGGGAAGACGAAGACGCCGTCGGCGCCGCTGCGGGCCGTGCGCGCGCCGCCGATCAGGACCGGCGACGCGGCGGTCACCGACGCGCCCGGCAGGACGCCCCCCTGGGGGTCCTTGACCGTGCCGGTCAGCTTGCCGGTCGACGACCCGAAGGCCGCGCCGGCGATCCCGGCGCAGGCCAGACCGGCGAGCGCCAGGATCCGCCGCGCTCCCCGCTGCCGGCTGCGTGCCGCGGCTTCGCTCATGGGTATCTCAGTCGTCAGTCGTCAGTCGTCGTCGAAGTCGTCCGACGCCGTCGCTTGCTGAGCCAGGGCGGCCGCCGAGCAGGTCCGCTGGTTGAGGATCAGCCGTGGGTTCACCTGATTGAAATCGAATGCGTTCATCAGGCTCTTGGCGTTGAGGTCGCGCAAGGTCAGCGGCTGCAGCCCGAAGGTGGTTTCGGCGAACTTGACCAGGCTGGAGAAATCGAACGCCCTGGTGTCGACGAATCCCGCCTTGGCATAGGGCGAGATCACCAGCAGCGGGACGCGGAACCCGGGGCCGAGGCTGTCGGCGTTCTGGGCCGCGGGATCGGGCGGCGGCAGATGATCGTAGAACCCCCCGAAGTCGTCCCAGGTTACGAACAGCGCCGACGTGCACCAGGCGCCGCTCTGCATCAGGGCGTTGACGATCTGGACGGTGTAGTTCTCGCCCACGCAGACGCTGTTCGGAGAGTGCTCGCTTAAGGAGCCCGGCAGCACGATCCAGGAGACCGCCGGCAAGTGGTTGCCACTCAGGTCGGAGAAGAGCTGGGTATAGGGCACCACCTTGGCCCAGCGCGCGGGGTCGTTGCGGATCTGGTCCAAGGCGTTGAGGATCGACCAGATGTAGCCATGGTCGCCGGGATTCGGGGCGTAGTAGCGCCAGTCGAGCGGCGTGGTGGAGACGGGAGCGGCGTCGATCTCGTCGGGCAGGGTGGTGAAGGTCCAGCACGAGGAGTGGCTGCCGAACGTGCCGGCGGCCGGGCAGGCGGGGGGGCCGAAGGGGTAGGTCTTCACCGTCTGCCCCGACACGTCGCACCCCCAGCCGCCGGTGCTCCCCATCGGGGCCTTGGTGGGGTTGTCGACCGCTCCCGCTCCCGTCGCCTCGCCTCCGGACTGGCTGGCGACGGTGTACAGGTGGTTGGGGTAGCTCGGCCCCATGAGCGCCGAGTACATGTGATCGCCGAGGGTGAAGTGCTGGGCGTAGGCCCAGTAGTTCGGGATGTCCACCTGGCTGAACTGCGTGAGGCTGTGGTTCGTGTAGGGAGCCGGCTTCGTGCGGTCGCAGGTTTTGCCGTTGAACGTGATCCCATCGAACTTGTCCATGGCTCCGCAGTCATAGGCGCCGTGGGCGGACTCCCACGAATGGCTGATGTCACAGCCGAAGTTGGTGTCGTCGGCCTGCGCGAGCGGCACGGTCTGCCCGGCGGAATCGACCGCCGTGGTCGCCCCGGCGGCGCCGGTGAACTTTCCGAAATAGTGATCGAAGGTGCGGTTCTCCTTGATCAGGTAGATGACGTGATGGATGCTGCCCGGGACCGTGCACGCCGTGGGCACCTGGGCGCCGCCGGGCGCGGCCCCGCTGACCGCCAGGGCGAGGGCGAGCCCGACAAAGAGCGGCAGGAGCCGGGGGAGAGGTGTGGACCTGCGGACCTCGTTCATAACGCCTCCTTCTCTGAATCTGGGAGCCGGATGGCTGTAGGACTGGAACCCATGGCTCGCGAAAATACTACGCCCCATCTTCAGGAACTTTTCAGGCTTGATAGAGTCGGCCTCGCCATGGACGCCGTCACCACCGCGCAGGACACCGCTCCGCTCCCGACTCCGGGGCGCTTCCGCATCGGCGAGTTCGTCCGCTGGAGCGACGTCGACCTGGCGGGGATCATCTGCTACGGCGCCTACGTGCGCTTCTTCGAGATCGCCGAGACCGAGCTCTTCCGCGCCGTCGGCTACCCTTTCTCCGAGCTGTTCGAGACCTTCGACTTCTGGCTGCCGCGCGCCCAGCTCCACTTCGATTTCCGCAAGCCGGCGCTGCTCGACGACCACCTCGACGTCGAGACGTGGGTCTCGAAAGTCGGCACCTCCTCGCTCCGCCTCCAGTTCGAGACCCACCGGGGAGCGCCGGACCGCGAGCTGACCGCCGAGGGGCACGCCGTGCTGGTGGCCGTGGCGCGGCAGGGCCTGCGGCCGATCCCCCTGCCGCCAGCCTTTGTGGCCGCCCTGGCGCCCTACCGCGCGGACCTCGGCTAGGCGACCGCCGCGCCCCCGGTGGTCTCAGCTCATACGGACCCGAGCCACCCTTTTTCGGCGAAGGAAGCGATGTAATCGAAAGGGATCGTTCCGTGGCCGGGCGCGATCGCCGAGTCGCGTCCCCAGAGCGGTCCGACGCTGTTGCGAAACAGGAAGAGATCCTGCGTGGCATCCGGCGTCCGGGTCTGATAGCCCACCAGAACCACGTCGTGACGATCGATGATGCCGGCCCCCTGAGGTGGAAGCGTGAGCTGGCCGGCGTAATAGAGGGAAGGGATCCAATAGCTCTCGAAGAGAGGGATCTCGACGGCGACCGGTTGGCCGCCGGCGAGCAGTTGGAGCAGGGCGGAGACATCCTGTGGATCGCTGACGCCGCGGACCGAGTCGAAGCGATGGCCCATGGCGTCGGCGTCACAGGCCTGGGGATCCGGAGGGTCGCCATGCGTCAGGTCGGCGGGGAGGAATGCGGGGTCGTAGGGCCAGAGGCTTTCCTGGCAGACCCCGGCCGTGCGGGCGAGGTCGAAGACGGTCTCGAGCGGCGCCCGCCCTTCGACGAGCGCCCCCGCCTGGGCGACGAGCCAGTAGAGATACTGCTCGGAGAGATCGACGCGGGAGCTCCGGACCCGGCACAGCAGGTATTCCAGGATGGCGACCGCCGCGAAGACCGTGCAGGCCGGACGGTCTCCCTGATCGCGCGCGGGCTGGATGCAGCCGTCGAGCAGCGAGACGGCGTCCGACGGACTCTCCGGAGGGGCCGGGTCGGCCGCCAGGTCCTCGAGCTCCACCCTCCGCACGGCGAAGTCGTCACGCCGGATCCGCGCCGGCGCTTCGGGCGCGCCGCCGAAAGGCAGGAGCCGGCGCGGAACCACTTCGAGCAGCCCGCGGTTCGCCGGGGGCACCAGGCGCGCCAGAGCTTCCTCGTAGAGCGCTTTCAACCCCTCGGAGTCGGCTCCCGTTTCCGCGGCGACGGCCCCCGGCAGCGTATCGAGGAGGCCGAGGAAGTCCTCGACGGTGGAGATCCCGAGGCCGGGAAGCTCGCCGTCGACGTAGGCCTCGGAGAGGCCCGACTCCGCGAAGGAGTCGAGCGTCTTGATCCGGGCGAGCGGGGTCTTCTCGAAGGGCATGGCTACTTGGGAGGCGCCGGCGCCTTGCCCTGCGCTTTCTGAACCGGTTTCGAGTCGGTGCTCGGGGCCGCGAACGGATTGGAGCCGAACCGGAACGAGAGGCCGAAGAAGACGTTGGGCTTATAGGTCTGCTCGGTGAGCTGGTCCTCGCTCAGGTTCTCTCCGATCTCCTGGTTTCGCGAGTACATCCCGTTCAGGCGCTTCTGCTTGTGGATGACCAGCCCGGCGACCAGGCTGATGTTCTGGTGGTACGTCAGCATGGGGCCGACGAAGACGATAGGATTGCTCTGGTCGAAGCCCAGGCCCGCGGACGCGCCGAGGCTCCAGGCCTTGCCCTCGCGGCTGGCGGGCAGCCAGGAGTAGAAGAGGGAGGGTGAAAAGTCGCTGCCCGAATTGTTGGCGGAACGGGTGATGAGATAGCGGTCCGTCGTGCCCGGCTTGAGCATGGAGAAGTAGCGCTGGTCCCGGTTGGGGATGAAGACGAAGCCGTAGCTGCTGAACCAGCTCCCGAGCCCGGGAGTCCGGAAGATGAACGTCCAGGTCTTGCTGGCGCTCCCGGGATCCCGGCTGACGGTGACCTTGAGGTCCTGGCCATTGGAGAGCGTATAGACGATGTCGTCCACGGCCTGCGTGGTGAGAGCGGCGGCCGCCTTGGCGTCCATCACCTTCTGTGCATCCGCGCAGGTGCCCGCCTTGACGATCTGTCCGATCTCGGCGACGAGCGCCGCGACGTCCTTCTCGTCGGTGCTGTTGCGGAGGGCCGTGGTGTCCTTCTCCAGTTGGGAGCAGGGGTCGGTAACCAGGTGAGCCACAGCTCCGCCGGGCGGCGGAGTCAAGGGCGGCACGGGAGTGAAGTTGACCTCGACCTGCACGCTGTAGGCCTTCGAGGGGGCCTTGTCGACGATCAGGACCGTGTAGTCCCCGGGTGGCACCTGAATGATCTGCTCGGTTCCGGGGTCGGTGGCGAGATCCGCCTTGAGCGGGGTCGCGGCGCCGGCGATGCCGCTCGAAACCACCGTGAGAAGACCGGTGAGAGCCAGGGTGACGAGACTGTGCCGGTGCGGCATGAATGCCTCCTTTGTAGTTCGGATCGATGGGCGAAGCCTGAGTTTTTCCGCCGGGGAGGAGGCCTCAGCGGACTACGAAACGCGCCGTGATCACCTTCCCGCCCCCCTCCTCGTCGCGGTACTCCAGCTTGTCGGCGAGGCGGTCGACGGCGCCGAGGCCGGTGCCGAGGCCGCCGCGGCGGAGGGTGTGGGCGGGATCGATCGGACCGCGGTCGTCCCAGCCGTCGGTCATCGCCATCTCGAGGTCATGGATGGGGGGGCCGACGTCGTGGGCCTCGACGGTGATCTCGCCGTGCGGCGGCACTCCCGAGTCCCAGCGGAGGCGGATCTCGCCGCGGACGCCGTGCTTGACGATGTTCGAGGCGAGCTCGGAGACGACGATCGCCATCTCCGTGGCGCGCCGGGCCGGCAGGCCGCAGCGCAACGCGAAACGCTGCGCCTGGCTGGCGGCCACCACGGCGCTGGTGCGGTCCTGGATGATGAAGGCGCGGGTCTCGACCGTCGGCATGACGCCAGGGATCATAGCCAATCGCCGCGCCTCGTCGCATCCGGGGTGGCGCCCAACCGCTAGCTCTCGGCCGATAGCTTGCGGGCGAGCTGGGAGTGCTGGTGCACCACGAGCTGCTCGGTCTCCCGCAGATGGAGCTGCAGGGCGTCGCGCAGGCTGCGCAGCGTCCGGATGCCGGTCAGGTCGACCCCGATGTGGGTCAGCGTCTGGGCGATGCCGGGGTTGATGCCGGAGATGATGC
>DASWQX010000611.1:0-2405 GCA_036403495.1 Thermoanaerobaculia bacterium | reverse complement strand
GAAGAAATAGGGGTCCTGGAAGGCCACCCCCACGGCGGCGCGCAGAGAGGAGGCCGTGAGGTCCCGCAGGTCGCGCCCGTCGACCCTGACCCGGCCGGTGGTCGGCTCGTACAGGCGCAGCAGCAGGTTGACCAGGGACGTCTTTCCCGCCCCGCTCGTGCCCACCACGGCCACCCTCTCTCCCGCCATCACCTCGAAGCTGATCCGGGAGAGCACCGGCGGACCGCCCGCATAGCCGAATCCGACCTGGTCGAAAGCGATCTCGCCGCGGCAGCCCGCCAGCGGCTGTGCGCCGGGCCGATCGGGTGTCTCCACCGGCGCCGCGAGGAACCGGACCAGACGTTCGCTCGCGGCCAGCGTTGGCTGCCAGAGGGCGTTGAAGCCGACAAATCCGCTGATCGGGATGTCGAGGTACGTGAAGTAGGAGATCGCGGCCAGCAGCTCGCCGACCGTCATGGTCCCCGCCAGCACCCGGCGTCCGCCGACCCAGTAGATGAAAGCGGCGGAGATCCAGAAGAGCACGAACGTCGCCGAGGCGAAGACCTCGAAAAGAGTCAACCGGAGGTAGGGCGCGAGCAGGCGGACGAAGCTCGTATGGAGCCGCGCCGCGTCCCAGCTCTCGCGGCCGAAGGCCTTTACCTCGCGGGTGGCGGCGATGCTCACCTGCAGGTCGCCGGAAAGCTCCGCCCGCTGCTGCTGCAAGTCGTCTCCCGCCCGCTTGAGCCGGCGGCCCAGAAGGGCCGGCAGCAGAGCGTAGGCGGGCAGCAGCAGCAGCGCGATCAGTGCCAGGCCGTGGAACAGGTAGACCAGCACCGCCAGCGTCACCAGGAAGCGCATCACGTTCACGATCGTCGAGCCGGCGACGGTCTCAAAAAAGTCCGCCATCACCTGCGCGTCGTTCGTGAACAGCGACATGACCTCGCCGCTCCGCTGCGCACCGGCCTCGCTCGCGGCGAGCCGGCGGAGGTGCCGCGCGAGAAGGTCGCGAAGATCGATCGCGATCTGCGCCGCCAGTTTGGCCAGGGCGAACCGTGCCCCGGTCCGCGCCGCCAGGCTCACCAGGGCCGCGGCCACCAGCAGGGCGACCGCCCAGACCAGCCCACTTTCCCGGCGGCGCCCCAGGACGTCGTCGATCAGGAAACGCAGCACCAGCGGGATGGCGAGCTGCGCGCACATCTCTCCGGTGCTCGCTCCCACTCCCGCGGCCAGCAGGCGCCAGTAGGGGCGCGCGATCCGCACCAGGAGCGCCCGTGCGCTTCCCTCTGGAACGGCCTCCGAGGACCAGTTGCGCAACAGGTGCTCAGGTGCTATCGTCATGATTGTCCATGGGTTGCGCCATGCTCGATGCCTCGCCGGTGACCCCCTTCCTGCACTGTAGACTACAACGCCTGGTACCGCCGGTGACCGCCGGCCGGAGGCGCCGGAGATGAGGCGCCGCACGGCCGGCGGGGACCCCTGGACGCTCGGCCTGAGCGCTTCCCACAACGGCGCCGCCTGCCTCCTCCACGGCGATCGCATCGTGGCCGCCGTCCAGGAGGAGCGGCTCAGCGGCTCCAAGCGCGAACGGATCCTCGGCGCCGAGCCGAGCCTCGCCATCCGCTACTGTCTCGAGAGCGCCGGCATCGGCGCCGCCGACCTCGACCTGGTGGTCGTCTCGGTACAGGGGCGCGCCGGCTCATCCGAGCAGGATGTCGCCTGCAACCGGCAATTGCAGCTCGTCCGTCACGGCGTGCCCTTCCTCACCCTCTCCCATCATCTCGCTCACGCGGTCTCCGCCTATGCCACCTCGGGGTTCTCCAACGCCGCGATCCTGGTCGTGGACGGGATCGGCTCGCCTTTCGACGACCTCTCCGCCGCCGAGCGGGCGGTCTGCCGCGGCGGCGACGAGGACGGCTGGGAGATGATCTCGCTCTACCATGCCGACGGCGTCGCCATCGAGCCGATCGAAAAGCAGTTGGTGGCCCGGGGCGAGTGGCTGCGGAAGAACCCCCCGGGAATGCCGCGTTTCCGCACTCTGGGAGGCATGTACTCGGCGGTGGCCAGCCAGATCTTCGGCGACCCCATGGAGGCGGGCAAAGTCATGGGTCTCGCCGCCTTCGGCCGGGCGGACACCCCTCCCGACCGTTTCTTCGCCATCGAGGACGGGCGGTTCGTCTTCCGGGACGACGTCCCGGCGAGCTTTCCGCACGACCGGCGCTGGAACGATAGCGAGCGCGAGTACCGCGACCTCGCGGCCTCGGTGCAGGAGGCGCTGGAGACCGCGGTGCTGGCGCTCGCCGCGCGTCTCAGGCGGCTCGCGCCGAGCGCCAACCTCTGCTATGCCGGTGGCGTGGCGCTCAACTGCCCGGCCAACGAGCGCCTGCACCGCGAGTCCGGCTTCCACTCGATCTACATCCCTCCGGCCG
>DASWQX010000610.1:0-4725 GCA_036403495.1 Thermoanaerobaculia bacterium | reverse complement strand
CCTTTCTCTGCCCGACCGGCGACTGCTTCGTGCCGCTGCAGGGAGACGATCGGAGGTGTTCGGGCTGAGCTGGTCCTGCGGCACGGGAACCGGTAACAACCTGACCGGCTGCACCGGAACCATGCCCGCCCATCTCGATATCCCCTGGGAAGCCGCCCGCGTGCAAAGGCTGCCGAAGGGAGGGATTCTGTTCAATGAGGGGGTCGGGTTCTTCGTCCGCACCGCCGCCGGAACCAGTTATAGGATTCTGTATACGCCGGTCAGCCTGCCGAGCCCGGGAGCGAGCTTCTTCGCGACCAGGGTGACCGTCTTCAGTTGCAACAATGCATCGTGCTCCATCACCACCGCGCTGACCGCTCAGGACGTGACCTGGCAACGGGTTAGCGAATTCGTTTCCTGGGACCTTGGAGGTTCGACCCTCAACCAGGCCAACCCCATGCTCTCGTATTTCCTACAAGCTGGCGCCGCCGACGCCTCGGCGACCAACTCGTGTGCCGGCTGGGAGCCCAACACCGATTCGGCCGCCGACCATAACCTCAACAACTACTCTCTCCTCCGGCCCACCGACAGCTCGGATCCGCGGGGTTCCTTCTTCACGGTCGGCGACATGATCCCGCTGGACTGGAACAACGATCACAAGCTCGACATCGCGAACCGCCTCGCTCCGAACGGGACACTCGATCCCGCGGCTCCCCCGGACTACCGGATCTCGGCCTATCTCAACGACAACCGCGTGGGTATCGATAGCTTCCTGCGGCTCAAGAACGAGAACGCCCGGCCGCTGATCGCCTCCGGGTCGAGCCCGCTGGGCGCCGCCCTCGCCTCCTTCCGCACTTGGTACGCCGGGTGGCAGCCGACAGCGGCCGGGAAAGACCCCGAGTGGCCGGACCGGCACCCCTCGGTGGTCTTGCTCACCGACGGCGACGACACCTGCGGCGGCGATCCCTGCGGCCAGGCGAGCGATCTGTACCAGATGTATGGAGTGCGGACCTTCGTCGTGGCCTTCGGCGCGCAGCCGGTCGCCGGCGGCGCGCTCGAGTGCGCGGCGGCCAACGGCGGCACCATCGCTCCCTACTATCCGCAGACACAGCAGGAGCTGACCGACGATCTGGCCGCGGTCTACACGGAGGCGGCGTTCCCCCCGTAAGGCAGTACGGCGAACCAGGGAGAGGAGCCAATCAGGACAAGGGTTTCCCAACGAGGGATGGCCTATGGTTCTGAGTCTCCTTGCCACCCGTCCGCCGCGGGGTCCCAGAACGGCCCCTCCAGGCCGACCGACGCGAAGATCCCCACCATGTCCTGCGGCGCCGGCCGCCGGGATTCGGCCGTGAGACGATTTTCGTACCAGACCACAGCCAGGTGCCAGAGCTGCTCGAGGCTGACCAGCGGCCTCCGAGGGACCTGATGGGCCTCGCACCAGCGATCGACCGTCTCTTCCGACCGGAAGAGGAGCATGGTGCTTCAGGCGTAGACGATGTCGCTCCACCAGCGCGCCGCGGGGACCGCGAAGTGGATCACGCACTCTTGCGGCACAGGCCGCTGGCCTCTCACTTCCAGCGAAATCGGCTCACCGCTGAAACCGTCGGAGGCGGGGATCAGGGCATCCTCATGCAGAGCCGCGGCCACGCCGAGAGCATCCCAGACGCAATTGGCGTAGTACCGCCGCTCTTGGACCTCCACCGGAAAGGCCGTTTCGACGCCGGAGAACGGCGGCGCCATCCGAATCCGGCCGGGCTCTCCAGGCTCCGGCACGAGGAGCCGCTTGCCGTGCAGCCGCCCAAACGCAGCCTCGATTTCGGCATCTCCGACACCGAGGTCCCGCGCCACCTCGGACGCCGAGGGCGCCTTCGTGGTCTCGGCGAGGGTGCGGTAGATGTGGAGCTTGACAGTGGTGTCGAATTCGGGTTCCATACCGTGGAAGGTAGCACTCCGCCTCTCCATCGGATATTGGGTCGGCTTCGACCCACGGGTCCAACCACTGGACCCACGGGTCAAGGATCGCGACCCACGGGTCAAAAACCGCGACCCATGGATCCAACCACTGGACTCATGGGTCGAAGACTGCAAGGAGCGATCGAAGCAATCCAGGATGATCTAGAATTCGCGGGCCGGGAGCGGGTCCCCGGCGCTACCAGGGGAGACATCATGAAGAAGCAGATGAAAAAGCTGGTGCTCAACCGGGAGACGGTGGTCAATCTTGAAAAAGACCTCGGGAGGGTCATTGGAGGGGTGACGATGAATCCCGCTGTTTGCGATACCAGCGGCTTTTATACCTGCCAGACCTTCGTGAGGACCTGCGCGGCGACCTATCTCTGCTGACCATCAGGGTGGGTTGAGAGCGGGGTGGTCGCCTTCGAGCCGGCGGCAGGACGCCGGCTCACCGATCTCTCGAACCGCGCAGTCCGAGAGGGTTAAATGGCGCGCCATCGGCCCTGAAGGATGCGCTCTCGGACCTCTTCCCAAGGACTGCCGGCTTCGGGATCGGCCTCGAACTCAGCGAGTCGGCGGTCAAGCTCGACTTTGAGCTCGTCGGATACCGGGACTGCCTCGCGCCCCTCGACTTGACCATCCCTCCCCTTCCGTCCCATTCCCTTCCTCCTACACCGCTGCCGCCACGATCTCCCGCTCGTCCGCGTCCTCCTCGTCCCGCTCCTCCACTCGCTTCTCCTCGATCGCGGCCGCGCGGTGCGTGCGCGCGACCAGGATGTAGATCGAGGGCACCACGAAGAGGGTGAACATCGTGCCGATGATCATGCCGGTCACCAGCATGATGCCGATGCTGTTGCGCGCTCCGGCTCCGGGGCCGTGGGCGAAGACGAGGGTCATGTGGCCCATCACGGTCGCCGCGGTGGTCATCAGGATCGGGCGCAGGCGGGTGGTGGCGGCTTCGACGACGGCGTTCAGCTTCGCCATCCCGGTTTCCTGCAGATGGTTGGCGAACTGGACGATCAGGATGCCGTTCTTCGCCACCAGGCCGACCAGCGTGATCAATCCCACCTGGCTGTAGACGTTGAGCGAGGTGAGCCCCAGGAACGAGAAGAGCAGGGCTCCGGCCAGCGCCAGCGGCACCGAGCCGGCCAGGATGATGAACGGATCGCGGAAGCTCTCGAACTGCGCCGCCAGCACGAGATAGATCAGGATCGCGGAGAGCAGGAAGGTGGAGAGGAACTTGCCCCCCTCGATGCGGAGCTGCCGCGATTCGCCGGAGTAGTCGACGGTAAACCCTTGCGGCAGCTTCTTCGCCTCGTCCTCCAGGAAGCGCAGCGCCTGATCGAGCGTGACGTTCGGCGGGATGGCCCCCTGGATGCGGACGGCGTTGAGCTGCTGGAAGCGCTTGAGCTCGCGCGGCTCGGTGGTGGTGCGCAGGGTGGCGAAGGTGGAGAGCGGCACCAGCTTGCCCGCGGCGCCGGTGACGTAGATGTCCTTGAGTTGATCGGCCGTCAGCCGGTCGCTGCGCTGCACCTGCGGGATGACCTTGTAGCTCCGCCCCTGGATGCTGAACCGGTTGACGAAGTTGCCGCCCAGCAGGGTCGAAAGATCACGTCCGGCCTGGCTGAGGTCCACCCCTTCGGAGCGCAGCTTGTCGCGGTCGAAGACGACCTCGGTCTGCGGTTGATCGAATTTCAGATCGGTGTCCACGAACATGAAGAGGTGGCTGGCCATGGCCTTCTGCACGATCCCGCTGGCGAGCTCGGCGAGCTGTTGCGGCTCCGCCGTCGAGACGATCACGAAGTCGACGGGCAGGCCGCCGCCGCTGCCGGGGAGCGCCGGCGGCGTGATCGGGATCACCCGCACGCCGGCGATCTTCGACAGCTCGGCCGACACCTCGCCCTGGAGCTGCTCGGTGCTCTTCTTGCGCTGGCCCGACGGCTTGACCACCATGCCCGCGAAGCCTCCGGACGGGAACACGATCTGGAAGCTCGAATCGGTCTCCGGGAAGGAGTGGAAAACCTTGTAGATCTGGTCCGCGAAGAGCTTGGTCTGATCGATCGTCGCGTTGGCGCCGGACTGGATGATGCCGAACACCACGCCCTGGTCCTCGTTGGGGGCCAGCTCCTTCTGCGAGAACATGTAGAACGGCACGATCAGCAGCATCACGATCACCCAGAGGGTGAGCACCACTGGCCGGTAGCGCAGCGTGCCGGTGAGCAGCCGCGTGTAGGCGCGCCGGATGGCCTCGAACCGGCCGTTGATGAAACCGGCGAAACCGCGCTCGGTGTCGCCGGCGCGCAGCAGCTTCGAGCCCATCATCGGCGACAGGGTGAGCGCCACCACGCCGGAGACGATGACCGCGCCGGCGAGGGTGAAGGCGAACTCGCGGAAGAGCGAGCCGGTGAGCCCGCCCTGGATGGCGACGGGCGTGTAGACCGCCGCCAGCGTGATCGTCATCGCGATGATCGGCCCGACCAGCTCGCGGGCGGCGTCGAGGGCGGCCTGGAAAGGCGATTTCCCTTCGTGCAGGTGGCGCTCGACGTTCTCCACCATCACGATCGCGTCGTCGACCACGAGGCCGACCGAGAGCACGATGGCGAGCAGGGTCAGCAGGTTGATGGTGAAGCCGGCCACCTGCATCAGGAACACCGCGCCGATCAGCGAGATGGGGATGGCGACCACCGGAATGATCACCGACCGCACCGAGCCCAGGAAGAGATAGATCACGAGCACCACGATCAGCAGGGTCTCGGTGAGCGTCTTGAGCACTTCGCGGATGGAATCGCGGATGTA
>DASWQX010000609.1:0-2190 GCA_036403495.1 Thermoanaerobaculia bacterium | reverse complement strand
GGCTGCTGGAGGTCGCGGCCGTGGCGCTGCTGGCGGCCGACCTCTGGCACTACGGCCACGGCCTGATCCGCACCCTGCCGGCCACCGCCTACACGGTGCCGCCGCCGCTCGCCGCCGCCATCCTCCCCGCCGAGGACCGGGTCTTCGTGCAGCCGCCGCCCCCGGGCGCGCCGGAGATCGTGCCGCGCGGCTGGGGTGATCCGCGAACGCTCATCGCCCGCACCTACCTGGCGCGGATGGAGCCCTACTCGGGACTGCTCTGGCATCTCCCCTACGCCTTCAACACCGACTTCGACCTGATGCTCACCGGCTGGGGGCGCCAGGCGCAACGGATCCTCGACGCCGAGTGGCCGCAGCCGCAGATGGCCTACCGCTATCTCGGGGTATGGAACGTCGGCACCCTGCTGCTCAAGGTGCCCGGATCGCCGGGGATGTCGGGAGACCCCACCGCGACGATCCACCGGGTGACCAACACCTACCTCCTGCCGCGCTTCCGCTTCGTGCCGCGGGTGAGCTTCCATCCCGACGCCGCCGGCACGCTGTCGTCCGCGCGCATCCTCACCTGGCAGGTCTCGCGCCACGAGCAGGCGCTGCGGCCGGGAGGGCCGGCGGAGACGGTGGCCTTCCGTCAGCCGCCGCGCCTGCTCGACTTCGCGGACGAGGGGGGGAGGATCGGCCTGCGCTACCAGGCGCCGCCGGGAGGAGGCTTCTTCGTCGCCGCCATGACCTTCGACGACGGCTGGCGGGCCACGCTCGACGGCGCGCCGCTCCCTCTCTATCCGACCGCGGCCTGCCAGATCGGCGTCCGGCTGCCGGCGGGCGAGCACCGCCTCGAGCTCAGGTACCACGAGCGCCTGCTGGTCCCCGGCGCGCTGGTGACCCTGCTGGCGCTCGTCGCCGGCGGAGCGCTCCTCGCCACCGTGGGCCGCCGCCGCCCTCCGGCGCAGCCGCTGGCATAGAATCCGGGAACCGTGCAGCTCCAAACTCTCCTCGGTATCTATGCCGCGGTCCTCGGCCTGATCGTCGGCAGCTATCTCAACGTGCTGATCTACCGGCTGCCGCTGGGGATCTCCACGGTCTTTCCGCGCTCGCGCTGCCCTCACTGCGGCACGGCGATCCGCGCCTACGACAACCTGCCGGTGCTCTCGTTCCTGCTGCTGCGCGGCCGCTGCCGCCAGTGCGGAGCGCGGATCTCGTGGCGCTACCCGGCGGTCGAGGCCGCCACGGCGGCGCTTTTCCTCGCCTGCTTCCTGCGCTTCGGCATCTCCCTCCAGGCGCCGGTCGCCGCCCTGTTCTGCGCCCTGATGCTGGCGCTGACGATGATCGACTACGACCACATGATCCTCCCCGACAAGCTGACCTGGCCGGGGATCGCGCTCGGCATCCTCCTCCAGCCGTTCGTCGGCTGGACCCGGCTCTGGCCGGGCCCCTGGGGCGCGATGGCGGGGGCGGTCCTCGGCGCCGCGCTCGGCGCCGGCATCCTGCTCGCGGTCTGGATCGCCTGGTATCTCTGGCGCCACGAGGAGGGGATGGGGCTCGGCGACGTCAAGATGCTCGCCGCCATCGGCGCCTTCCTGGGCTGGAAGGGAGTGCTGGTCGCCCTCTTCCTCGGCGCCCTTTCGGGCGCGGTGGTGGGCCTGACGCTGATGGCGTTCCGCGGGCTCGACTTCAAGGCCAAGCTGCCGTTCGGCGTCTTCCTGGCGTTGGGCGGGGTGATCGCTCTCTTCGCTGGCGAGGCGCTGGTGCGGGTGTACGCCGCCTACGCGCAGCTCTCATGACGGCGCCACCGCGGCGGCTGGGGCTGCGGCGCGAGGTGCTGATCCTCCTCCCCGTCGCCCTCCTGCTGCTGGTCGTGCTCTCCACCTTCACCCTCCTTTCCTACCGCAACGCCATCTCGCTCCTCGCCGTCGACCGTCAGCAGGAGGCGGCGCGCATGGCCCGCGAGATCGCCGACCGCTTGGCCGCTTCCTCGGGCGCGGCGGTGCCCGACCCGCTCGCCCTGCGCGGTCTGGCCCCGGCGGCTCGCGGCATCGCGCTGCTCGATCCCTCGGGGGAGGCCATCGCGGAGCTCGGCGAGCTGCCGGCGGGAGGCCTGCTCGATCCCACCCGCGGCCGGCCGGTCATCCATCCGATCGGCGTCGGACCGGACGACGCCTCTCCCGACGCCGTGATCGGCTTCGCTCCCTTGAG
>DASWQX010000608.1:0-2790 GCA_036403495.1 Thermoanaerobaculia bacterium | reverse complement strand
AGGGGCGTGATCCAGGTCAAGGACGCCTACCTCGTCGAATACCGATTTCCCGGTGTCATGAGAGTCATTGCCTGCTGCTTCGACAGCCAAGCCGACGCGCCGCATCAGGGGCTTGTGCTTCTGCTCACCATCACCCTGGATCACGACCATGATCGGATGAAGCGGTTGATCCGGCAGAGCTCGGCGGCCATCGTCCAGGAGGGACAGGCCGCGCTCGAGCAAGATCCAGGCGGTCCATCTGAGCCTCCCTGACCTCCCCCTCCCTTTGACATCCCTTCCCCCTCCCGCTATCCTTTGTGCTGCATTACGAGCGGTCCGGCTTCGCCGGGCTCGGCAACCTGGGACGGACACCCAAGGTGCCCTCTCGCTCCCGATCGAGCGAGGATGCGGTCGCCTCACGGCTGACAATTAAGTGTCCGGAGCGGAAAGCCCGTCTCGTGATGCTATGCGAGGCGGGCTTTTTGTATTCCGCCCGATTTTGATGAAAGAGGAGAAGAGAGTGAGCGACCCGGTCTACGACGTTCCGTTCCCCCCGAAGCCGGCCGACGTGGAGGCGCGCACCGCGCTCCTGGTCGCGGCCCTCGACGAGCGCATCCTGGTGCTCGACGGCGCCACCGGCACCGCGCTGCAGGGGGTCACCCTGACCGCCGCCGACTTCGGTGGGCCCGAGCTGGAGGGGTGCAACGAGAACCTCTGCGCCACCCGTCCGGACGTGGTCGACGGCGTCCATGAGGGATACCTGTCCGTCGGCTGCGACATCGTGGAGACCGACTCCTTCGGCGGCACGCCGCTGGTGCTCGCCGAGTACGGCCTCGCCGACCAGGCCTGGGAGCTCAACCGCCTGTCCGCCGCGATCGCCCGCGCCGCCTGCGCCCGCCACTCGACGCCGGACAAGCCCCGCTTCGTCTGTGGCTCCATGGGGCCCACCACCAAGGCGATCTCGGTGACCGGCGGCATCACCTTCGAAGGGCTGATCGAGACCTTCCTCGTCCAGGCGCTCGGGCTGATGGCTGGCGGCGCCGACTACCTGCTGCTGGAGACCGCGCAGGACACCCGCAACATCAAGGCCGGCCTGATCGGCATCGAAAAGGCGTTCGACCAGGCCGGCTGGAAGATCCCCGTCGCCGTCTCCGCCACCATCGAGGCCACCGGCACCATGCTCGGCGGCCAGGACGCCGAGGCGCTCGCCGTCTCGCTGCTCCACGCCGACCTCCTCTACGTCGGCCTCAACTGCGCCACCGGCCCCGACCTGATGACCGACCACGTGCGCACCCTCTCCGAGCTCTGCCGCACCCGCGTCGCCTGCGTCCCCAACGCCGGCCTGCCCAACGAGGACGGCCGCTACACCGAGGGGCCGGAGGTCTTCGAGCGCGTCTTCGGCCGCTTCCTCGACGCCGGCTGGCTCAACCTGGTCGGTGGCTGCTGCGGCACCAGCTCCGCCCACATCGCGGCGCTGACCCGGCTCGTCCAGGGGCGGAAGCCGCGGGCGATCCCCCATCACCGGCGCGCGATGGTCTCCGGTCTCGAGGCCGCCGAGCTGACCGAGTCGAACCGGCCGGTGCTGGTGGGGGAGCGCACCAACGTCCTCGGCAGCCGCAAGTTCAAGCAGCTCATCCAGGCGGGGGCTCACGAGGCCGCCGCCGAGGTCGGGCGCGACCAGGTCAAGGCCGGCGGCCAGATCCTCGACGTCTGCCTCCAGGACCCCGACCGCGACGAGATCGGCGACGTCGAGGCCTTCCTCGACCGCCTCGTCCGGCTGGTCAAGGCGCCGCTGATGATCGACTCCACCGACGCCGCTGTCATGGAGCGCGCCCTCACCTACTGCCAGGGGAAGTCGATCCTCAACTCGATCAATCTGGAGGACGGCCTCGTCCGCTTCCAGAAGGTGGTGCCGCTGGCCCGCCGCTACGGCGCCGCGATGGTCGTCGGCCTGATCGACGAGAAGGGGATGGCGGTCGACGTCGAGCGCAAGGTCGAGGTGGCGCGCCGGAGCTTCCAGATCCTGGTCGAGGAGATGGGCGTGCAGCCGGAGGACATCTGGTGGGATCCGCTCGTCTTCCCCTGCGGCACCGGCGACTCCAACTACCTCGGCTCGGCGGCGCAGACGATCGAGGGGGTGCGCGCCGTCAAGGAGCTCTTCCCGGACTGCAAGACGATCCTCGGCGTGTCGAACGTCAGCTTCGGCCTCCCCGCGGCCGGCCGCGAGGTGCTCAACTCGGTCTTCCTCTACCACTGCACCAAGGCGGGGCTCGACGCGGCGATCGTCAACACCGAGAAGCTGGCGCGCTACGCCGACATCCCAACGAGTGAGCGCGAGCTCGCCGAGGCGCTGATCTTCCTGCCGCTGGGCGACGTCGAATCGGGCAACAGGGCGGTCGAGACCTTCACCGCCCACTTCCGCGGCCGCGCCTCGGTCGCCGCCCGCCCGCGCGCCGAGCTACCGCTGGAGGAGCGCCTCGCCCGCGCCGTCGTCGAGGGGAGCAAGACGGGGCTGGAGGACGACCTCGCCGCCGCCCTCGCCGACCCCCGCTGGCCGGCGCCGCTCGACATCATCAACGGTCCGCTGATGACCGGCATGAGCGAGGTCGGCCGTCTGTTCAACGACAACCAGCTCATCGTCGCCGAGGTGCTGCAGAGCGCCGAGGTGATGAAGGCGGCGGTGTCGTACCTCGAGCCGCACATGGAGAAGTCGGCGGGCAATGGCCGCGGCAAGATCTTGCTCGCCACCGTGAAGGGCGACGTGCACGACATCGGCAAGAACCTCGTCGACATCATCCTCAGCAACAACGG
>DASWQX010000607.1:0-7869 GCA_036403495.1 Thermoanaerobaculia bacterium | reverse complement strand
CGTCGACGCCCCCGAGCAGATGGCTGGGACGACGTCGACCGACCTGGTGGAGGTCGGCGGCGAGGTGGTTGAGCGCGGCGACTTCTCGGGACCCGGCGGCGCGCGCACGCTGCTGCGCGACCGGCGGGTGGAGGTGGCGATCCTGGAGACCGCCCGCGGCGGGCTGCTGCGGCGCGGGCTCGCCGTCAACCGCGCCGACGCCGCCCTGGTCACCAACATCGCCGCCGACCACCTCGGCGAATTCGGGATCCTCGACCTGCCGGCCCTGGCGGAGGCCAAGCTGGTGGTCGCCCGCGCCCTGAAGCCGAAGGGGCGGCTGGTGCTCAACGCCGACGATCCCGAGCTGGTCGCGGCGGCCCGGGACGGCCGGCTCGGCGCCGCCATCGCCTGGTTCAGCCTCGACGCCCCCAACCCGGTCCTGAAGAAGGCCCTGGCGGGAGGAAGCGAGGCGTGTTTCCTCGACGGCGGCGCGCTGGTGCTGGCCCGCGGCAAGGCGAAGAAGGACCGGATCGAGGTCACGCGGGTCGAAAACGTGCCGGTCGCCTTCGGCGGCGCCGCCCGGCACAACGTCGCCAACGCCCTTGCCGCGATCGCCATGGCGTCCGCCATCGGCATCCCCCCGGAGGCGATGGCCACGGGGCTCCGGCGGGTCGGCAACACGCTGGCGGACAACCCCGGCCGCGCCAACGTTTTCGAGCGCGGCGGCGTCCAGATCCTCCTCGACTACGCCCACAACCCGCACGGCCTCACCGCCCTGCTGGACGTCGCGCGCTCTCTTCCCGCCGGCCGCCGGCTCCTCCTCCTCGGCCAGGCCGGCGACCGCACCGACGAGGCGATCCGCGACCTCGCCCGCGCCGCCCTTCCCTTCCAGGCGGACCGCATCGTGATCAAGGAGCTCCCCGAGATGCTCCGCGGCCGCCAGCCCGGCGAGGTGCCGGCGATCCTGGAGGACGAGCTGCGGCGCAACGGCGTGCCGGCCGGGAGAATCGAGCGCGCGGGCTCCGAGCTGGAGGGGGCGCGGCGGCTGCTGGCGGAGGCCCGCGCGGGGGACCTGGTGGTGCTGCTGGTGCATACCCAGCGGGAGGCGGTGATAGACTGTCTTTCTTGATGAGAGCGAAACTCGCCCTTCTGGGCTTCTTTTTGTTCGCCTCGCAGGCCTTCGCGGAAGCAAAGATCTCCGACATCAAGGTCGCTCTCGACGGCGACCGCGCCCTCGCGACCTTCACGCTGGAAGACGCCTTCGACCACCGCTTCTCCGAGCGCGTGGACAGCGGCCTGCCGACGGCGATCCTCTACCGCTTCGAGCTCGCCCACGACCGCAAACGCTGGTGGGACCAGCGGCTGCGCGAGACCACCTACGAGGTGGTGGCGATGTACGACGCCGTGGCCCGCGCCTACACCGTCCACTTCAAGCTCAACGACAAACTGATCGAGAGCCGCACGGTGCGCGACCGCAAGGGGCTGGAGGAGGCGATGACCCGGATCGAGAAGCTCCCCGTCTTCTCCGTGGCCGGCCTCCCCCATGAGTGGCGCCTGCTGATCAAGCTGGAGGCCGAGCTCGGCTCGCGGACGATCCTGTCGCTGATCCCGGCGACCATCAGCACCGACTGGAAGGAGTCGCCGAAGTTCCGGGCGCCGGGGCTCCCGTAAGCTCGGTTGAGCGATCATGGGCCTGCGCGCGAAGCTCCGCCGCTACCGCAAGAACAACCGGCTGATCGGGGCGGGGCTGGTCGCCCTGATGCTCCTGTTCACCGGCCTCTTCTACCTCGCCGAGCGCGGGCGCGACCTGCCGACCGTCCTGGTCACCAACCGGGTGCTCTTCTTCGTCCTCTGGTACGTCAACGTCCTGCTGATCCTGATCATCCTGTTCGTCCTGCTGCGCAACGTGATCAAGCTGGTCGTGGAGCGCCGCCACCGGGTGCTCGGCTCGACCTTCAAGTTCAAGCTGGTCGCCACCTACATCGGCCTGTCGCTGATCCCCGTGCTGCTCCTCTTCGCCATCGCCTCCGAGCTGCTCCAGGGGGCGATGGACCGCTGGTTCAACACGCCGGTCGCGCCGGTCCTCGAACGCGGCAACGCGGTCGCCCAGGCGCTCTACGACCGGATCGAGCGCACCAACCTGCGCGACGCCGCGCGGGTGCTGCGCGAGATCCAGGGGATCGACCTCGACGACCCGCAGCAGCGGCCGCTGCTCAACCGCCGGATGCAGGCGCTGCTCGGCGAGCTGAACCTCGACGTCCTCACGGTCTACCAGGGTCGCGAGTTCGTCAACGCCATCCTCAACCTGCAGTCGGGGATCGCCGAGCTGCCGGAGGCCGACCGTTCGTTCCTGGAGCAGGCGGTCAAGGAGGGCAAGGCGACCGCCGTGCAGACCCCCTCCGGCACCAACGGCAGCCTCCTCTCGGCCGCCGTGGCCGGCCGCGCCCCGCCGGGGAAGGCCGGGGCGCCGACGATCGTGGTGGTGGGCTCGCTGCTCGACCCGACGCTCACCGCGCAGCGCGAGAAGCTGGTGCAGGACTACCAGGCCTACCGCCAGCTCGTGGTGCAGAAGGACGAGGTGCGGGCGAGCCACTTCCTGCTCTTCCTGATGGTGACCATGGTCATCCTGCTCGCCTCGTCGTGGACCGGGCTCTACCTCGCCCGGCGGGTGACGGTGCCGATTCAGGCGCTCGCCGAGGGGACCCGGCGGATCAGCGGCGGCGACCTCTCGCACCGCGTGGAGGTGGTGGCCGACGACGAGCTCGGCGTGCTGGTCGACTCCTTCAACCGGATGACCGAGGAGCTGGGGAGCAACAAGGAGCTGCTGGAGCGGAGCAACCGCGAGCTGACCACCAGCAACCAGCGGCTGGCCGAGGAGCGGGCGCTGATCGCCGCCGTGCTGGAGAACGTCGCCGCCGGCGTGGTCTCGATCGACTCCCAGGGGCACATCTTCACCTGCAACGGCGCGGCGCTCACCATGCTCCGCCAGCGCGAGGAGGACGTGGTCGCCAAGCCCTTCGAGGAGGCCTGGGGGGACTCCGACCGCAAGCGGCTGGCGGCGGCGGTGCGCGAGGTGGGGCGCGGCGGCCACGGCAGCAAGGAGATCCACCTGACCCTCGGCGGCGAATGGAAGACCTTCGAGCTCAAGGTGACCGCCCTGCGCGACGCGGCGGGGACGATCCAGGGCGGCGTGGTGGTGATCGAGGATCTCACCGAGCTGATCAAGGCCCAGCAGCTCGCCGCCTGGAACGAGGCGGCGCGGCGGATCGCGCACGAGATCCGGAACCCGCTCACCCCCATCCGCCTCGCCGCCGAGCGGCTGCTGCGCAAGCACCATCAGGGCGATCCCGCCCTCGGCAAGTCGATCGAGGAGGGGGTGGAGATCATCGTCCGCGAGGTGGTGACGCTGCAGGGGATGGTCGACGAGTTCTCGCGCTACGCCCGCATGCCCCGTCCCCGCCCGGCGCCGGTCGACCTGCCGAAGCTGGTGGGCGAGACGCTCCACCTCTACCGCAACCTGAAACCGGGCGTCGAGGTCGCAGGGGAGGTCGACCCCGCCCTCGCCGCGGTCTGGATCGACGGCGAGCAGATCAAGCGCGCCCTGATCAACCTGCTCGACAACGCGGTCGAGGCGACCGAAGCTCCGGGCAAGGTCGAGGTCGCCGCCTATCCCGTCGACGGCCACCTGGAGATCCAGGTTTCGGACACCGGCCGCGGCATTCCCGTCGACGCCAAGGAGAAGCTCTTCCTCCCCTACTTCTCCACCAAGGGGCGCGGCACCGGCCTCGGCCTCGCCATCGTCCACCGCATCGTCACCGACCACCAGGGAGCGATCCGGGTGGAGGACAACGCGCCGCACGGGACGGTGTTCACGGTTGAGCTGCCGATGGGGTGAGCCCTCATCACCCCGACCCTCTTCTCCCGTCCCACCGTCGCCGTGATAGGCGTTGAGGGTGCGGTCGGCCGACTTGAGCAGGGCGGTGTGGAGCTCCTCGCGCACGTCGCCGAGCCCGGAGCCGGGAAGGCTGAACGGCGCCAGCTTCCGGTAGCGCGCCCACAGGCCATCGAGGTCGGGCGCGGTCTGTGTGGTCAGATCGCGGGTGATCGCCGCCGCCTCGCTGCGCACCCACACCTGCGAGGCGAGCAGGAAGGAGCCGGCGAGCAGGAAGAGCAGGCCCCAGGTGCGCAGCGCGAGGCGGCCCCTCCCCATCGGCGGCGGCGCCGGGGGCGGCTCTTCCGGAAGAGCCGGGGCGGACGGAGCCGGCGGAGGGAGGAGCGCGGCGGCTGGCTCGCCTGTCCGCCGGGTGGCCTCCAGCGCTATGTCCCGGGGACCTCCGAAGCGGTCGTCCGTGCGCCGCGTCTCCGAGATCCCCGAACCACCCCCACGCCCCAGAGGTCGGAGTGGCGGTCGACGCCGCCGCGGTCCAGCCGCTCGGGCGGCGTGTAGGGGAGGGCTGCCGAAGAGATTGACGGTGAACTTCCGCGTCTGCGACAGATGCTTGGCGATGCCGAAGTCGAGCACCCGCACCCGGTCGACCTCCTGGAGGCGGATGTTCTCTGGTTGAGGTCGCCGTGGATGATGCCGTAGACCTTGCGCCCGCCGACCTCGGCCGAGAAGTTGTGGCAGACCTCTCTCCCAGGCTGGGACCCAGGCTGGGAGAGGGGCAGGAGTGAGGCCGGGGGGGCTATCTTTTCAGGTCGACTTTCGAGTGTATTGAAATTTAGAATTTTCTGTGTCATGCTCCCCGTCGCCATGGCGCCTGTTCGGACAGAATCTCTAACATGCAAAGGGCAAGGAGTTACACTATGAAAACCATCGCCAAGCTTCTCGTGTTGTCCGCTGCCATGACCACTCTCGTTCTCACAACCTCCCCGAACGCGAATGCCAAGATGCACGGTGCGAGGAGGATCACCGTAAAGTCAACGTGCACGGCAGGCAATGGTGATTCCTGCAGATGCAGCGGAGACTGCTCAGCGGGAGCGACCGGATGCTCCTGCCTCCCCCCTGCCAACTAAAGGGATCATCAGTGCTGGAAGAGTGACACCAGGGCTATGCGAGCCCGGCTAGGTTAGGCTGGGCTCGCATTGTTTTCAGTCAGGGAGTCCCGCCTTGAGAGGTCTAGAGGCAAAAGCTGCAGTCCGAGGCCTGACACGGAGGCCGGTCCTTCTGGTAGCTGTTGTCCTATGCCTTAGCCTCGGGATTGGCGCGAATGCCACGATGCTGAGAGTTCTGGACCAACTCTTCTTCCGTCCACCAGCGCTGGTATCACGGCCCGAGGAGCTGAAGCGCCTCTCCTTCTTCGTGGTCGTTCCGAATGCGGGTCAATTCACGTCGTCTGCGACGGGCTATCCGGAGCTCAGCGACCTCCGCACCGCATCGAAAACCGTGTCACACCTCGCGGCTTACGTACCGAGGGACATTCTGGCTGGGTCGGGCGACGAAGCGCGGAAGGCCAGGGCGATATTCGCGAGCGATTGCTTTTTCGAGCTCTTGTCTGTGCGGCCGATCCTGGGCCGAAATTTCTCTCCCGCCGAGAACGGAGAAACAGCGGGAAGCCCCGTGGCTCTGGTTGGCGAGAAATTCTGGCAGGACTACTATGGCGGGCGCCCCGATATCTTGGGTCAATCGCTGAGAATAGGCCAGGATGTCTATACGGTCATTGGCGTCCTTCCTCGCCGTTTTACCGGGGTAGAGCTCGAGCCTGTAGACGTGTGGCTGCCTCTTCACGCGATCAAAAGCTTCCTGGGGTCCCGTTGGAATCAAGGCCGGGGCTCAGCGTTCCTCCGTGTCATCGTCCGGATCCGTCCTAGAGCCGACGCGAGAATGGCCGAGCAAGAGCTGACGAGCTTTTATGTCAACGGCTATAACGAAGCTGGTGACCCCAGACCAGAGTCCCATGTCGAGCTCGGACCAATTCAAGCTGCATGGGGGACCGGCAACCAGGCGAGTGTCCAGGTTTCACTATGGATCGCTGCCGTCTCCTTCGGCGTGCTGCTCATCGCCTGTGCGAACGTGGCCCACCTCCTCATTGTCCGCAGTCTGCAATCACGCCGTGAGAGAGCCATCCGCCTGGCCCTGGGCGCCGCAAGGAGCCAACTCGTCAGTCACACGCTGTTTGAGGGTCTCCTGCTGGCCGCCCTCGGCGGGCTCGGGGCCTTGCTCGTCATGGTTTGTGGTGGCGCCTCCTTCGCAGCCTTCCTCTTGCCGGGAGCTCTGGTTGAAGATTTTCTGGATTTTCACACAGCAGGACCGATCACGATCCTGATTGTTTTCACCGGGTTGCTCTGTGGCATCTTGCCGGCACTTTGGCAGAGCCGCCGAGCCCCTGTAGAGGCATTGAAGAACGTGGAAGGCGAAAGTGGCCCCGGCATGGGGCGGACTCGCTCGGCGATGATCGCCGTCCAGGTCGCCTTGACCTTCCTCCTTCTCGTCGGAACGGGCCTCTTCGTCCGCAGCCTGTGGAACGTCGATCGCACGGAGTTGGGACTGGACCCCGAACGGGTCCTAGTCGCATCGGTGGAGCTTCAGGGCTCGGGCTTCAGCGACAAGCAGGCGAAGGAGCTCTACCGGCAGATGTTGGAACGGGTCGGCCGAATCCCCGGCGTGGAGAGAGCGAGCTTGGCGGCCACCGTTCCCCTCCTCAACAGCATGGCGCTCCCGCTGACGGTCCCAGGGCGCCAGGATCTTCCGCATCTTTCGACAGGTGGGCCCTACGTCAACGCTGTGTCTGAGGATTTTTTCGTCACGCTCGGCACCGCCGTGCGCCGAGGCCGGTCTTTCACCACGCAGGACCGGAGCGGGGCCGCGCCTGTGGCGATTGTTAACGAGACCTTCGCCCGCTTGGTCTGGCCCGGGAGTGAAGCCATAGACCAGTGCCTTGTGGTCGGGGGGCCGGAAGCCCCATGCTCTAGGGTCGTCGGAGTAGTCCAAGACGCACGCCGCTCGCGGATCGACGAGCCCGCGACCTTGCAGGTGTACGTGCCCCTTGAGCAGTCCTCAGCGATCTTGTCTCCCCAAG
This sequence comes from Thermoanaerobaculia bacterium, assembly GCA_036403495.1. GTDB lineage: Bacteria > Acidobacteriota > Thermoanaerobaculia > Multivoradales > UBA5704 > DATARR01. The sequence goes on along the minus strand of DASWQX010000607.1, from coordinate 871 downwards.
CTTTGCTCGTGCGTGTCCATGACGATCCGGCTCGCTGGGTCCGTATCCTCCGCAAGGAGATCCAAACGCTAGCTCCGGCGCTCCCCTGGATCGATGTCGAGATGCTGAGCGACTCGCTCAAAAACCAAGTGCAACCGTGGAAGCTGGGAGCGGCTATGTTCTCCATCTTTGGCGGCATAGCCCTCTTCCTGGCAGCCATCGGCATCTACGCCAGCATCTCCTTTGATCTCCTGCAGCGCCAACACGAAATGGGGGTCCGGTTAGCCCTCGGCGCATCGTGGGGCTATATGTTGCGGCAAGGCATGCGGGCCACAACGATCGTCGTTGGGATCGGAGCCGCCGCAGGCGCTATCTGTGTCCCCCTCTTCGGATCTTTCATCCAGCCCTTGCTGCTTGGAGTCCAGGCGATGGATCCCCCGGTGCTCCTGGGAGCGGTTCTCGTCGTGGCCTCCACAGCGGCCGTCGCCGCCTACTTGCCGGCTCGTAGGCTGCGTCGGTTAGACCCCGTCGCCGCCCTGCGGCCAAAGTAGGACACTCAGTGTTCCAGAGGTCTCGTCCTCTCCTCCCTTCCTTAACCGGGAGAAGAGGGGGGCCCTGCGATCAAGGCGCTCCTGGAACGGCAAGTTGTTCCTGAAGTCCTTGTCGTCCTTGATGTCCTTTGCGTCCTTTGCTTTTCTCCCTCTCCCGGTGCGGGAGGGGACGGGAGAGGGTCGGGGTGAGGGTTCGGAGCGCAGGCCGTCCCAGCAGGCAAGGGCGCCGATGATCTCCTACACCTCCACCTCCCCCGCCGGCCGCAGCGCGTAGCCGACGCCGCTGATGGTCACTAGGTAGCGCGGCTCGGCGGCGTCCGTCTCGATCTTCTGGCGCAGGC
>DASWQX010000606.1:0-3117 GCA_036403495.1 Thermoanaerobaculia bacterium | reverse complement strand
TGCGACCGCCCGGCCGAGACCTCCGCCGGCGGCGCGGAGGCGGGCTTGCCCGGCGGCGGCCCGCCCAGAAGCACGGTCAGCACCAGCGCCAGGGCGCACAGCGCCAGGGCGGCTCCCAGCCCCCAGCCGGCCGGCCGCTCTCCCGGCCCGACGACACTTCTGGAACCCATCGGGTCCGCCATCCTGACCTCCGTTCGGTCCAATCGCTTGGTACGATCCGCCGCGGCGGATTCTAGAACAGTTCCAGGGTGCGGCCGGCGCCCGCCTCCGGGACGCTCGGGGCGTTGACGCCCGACCGCCCGCTCCACTACCCTCGCGGATCATGGCTCCAGCCGCGGAGGATCTCCTGTTCGGGCGGATCGCCCTGCACTACAAGCTCGTCACCCGCGAGCAGTTGCTGGCGGTCGCCCAGGCACAGGCTCGCGACGGCGACCGCCGCCGCCTCGGCGAGATCCTGCTGGCGCAGGGGCTGCTGACCCCCCGGCAGGTCGAGCAGATCCTCGCGGTGCAGCGCGACTACGCCGCCAAGCAGGGGCAGGCCGGCGGCGCGGCATCCCCCCTCGCGCAGCCCACCGATCCGCTGACGCCGCAGGCCATGCCCGCGTTGACGGTGCAGGCGATGCCCGAGCTCGCCGTGGCGCCCTCGCCGGTGCTGCCGGCCGAGCCCAGGCCCAAGGCCCCTTCGGCCCCGGTGGCCACCGTCTCTCACAAGGCCGAAACGGCGACCTCCCCCGTCGTCGACCTCGACGCGCCGCGGGCGCTCGACCGCCTGCTCGAGCGGGCCCTGCGGGTCGGCGCCAGCGACCTCCACATCCACAGCGGCTCGCCGATGAAGATCCGCGTCCACGGCCAGATGTACGACATCGAGGGGGGGACGCTGCCGGCGCGGACGGCCGAGCGGCTGATCCTGGAGGTCCTCACCCCCGAGCAGCTCCAGGCGCTGCGCGACTCGGGGCAGGTGGACTTCGCCTACACCTTGGCGGGCAAGGGGAGGTTCCGCAGCAACGCCTACCGGCAGCAGCGCGGCATCGACGCCGTCTTCCGGGTGATCCCTCCGCGGCCGCCGAGCCTGACCGAGCTCGGGCTTCCCACCTCGCTCGCCCGGCTCTCCAACTACCATCAGGGGATGGTGCTGCTGACCGGCCCGGCCGGCTGCGGCAAGTCGTCGACCCTGGCGGCGCTGGTTAACATCATCAACGAGGAACGGCGCGACCACATCATCACCATCGAGGACCCGATCGAGTACATCCACCCCTCGAAGCAGTGCGTGGTCAACCAGCGCCAGGTCGGCCCCCACACCGGCTCCTTCGCCCGCGCCCTGCGCGGCGCCCTGCGCGAGGACCCCGACGTCATCGCCATCGGCGAGCTGCGCGACCTGGAGACCATCTCGCTGGCGCTGACCGCCGCCGAGACCGGCCACCTGGTGCTGGCGACGCTGCACACCAACAACGCCATCCGCACCGTCAACCGCATCCTCGGCGTCTTCCCCCCCAACCAGCAGGACCAGATCCGCACCATGGTCTCCGAGTCGCTGCGCGCCATCGTCTCGCAACGGCTGATCCCGCGCGCCGACGGCCACGGCCGCGTGCCGGCGCTGGAGATCCTGATGGCCAACAAGGCGGTGGGCAACCTGATCCGCGAGAACAAGACCTTCCAGATCAAGTCGGTGCTGCAGACCGGCGCCTCGCACGGCATGTGCCTGCTCGACGCCTCGCTGGCCGAGCTCGTGAAGACCAAGGTGATCACACGCGAGGAGGCGCAGCGCAACGCCGACGAGCCGCAGCGCTTCGCCCCCGCCGCAGGAGACCGTTCCTGATGGCACGGATCGACGATCTCTTCCGCTACCTGGAGCAGCACAAGGGGTCCGACCTCCACCTGGCGGCGGGCCTGGAGCCGCGCATCCGCGTCCACGGCGCGCTGGAGCCGGTCGCGGGGTGGCCCGTGCTCTCCCACTTCGACCTCCTCGACCTGCTGCGCGAGATCGCCTCCGACGCCCAGTGGGAGGAGTACAAGGCGAGCGGCGACCTCGACTTCGCCTACGGCCTCGAGGGGTTCGCCCGCTTCCGCGCCAACTTCCTGCGCCAGGAGAACGGCTGCGGCGCCGTCTTCCGCATCATCCCCGAGAAGATCGTGCCGCTGGAGGAGCTCAACCTGCCGAAGGCGATCGAGTCGCTGGCCCACCTCCAGCAGGGGCTGGTGCTGGTGACCGGCCCCACCGGCTCGGGCAAGTCGACGACGCTCGCCGCCGTCATCGACAAGATCAACACGACCTACCAGAAGCACATCGTCACCATCGAGGACCCGGTCGAGTTCGTCCACCAGAACAAGCGCTCGGTGTTCTCCCAGCGCGAGGTGGGCGCCGACACCGAGAGCTTCGGCGCCGCCCTGCGCGCCGCCATCCGCCAGGACGCCGACGTCATCCTGGTCGGCGAGATGCGCGACCTGGAGACCATCTCGCTCGCCGTCACCGCCGCCGAGATGGGCGCCCTAGTCTTCGGCACCCTGCACACCAACGGCGCCGCCAACACCATCGACCGCCTGATCGACGCCTTCCCCGCCGAGGAGCAGGCGCAGATCCGCACCACCCTCGCCGAGTCGATCGCCGGCATCGTCTCGCAGCTCCTGCTGAAGACCGCCGACGGCAAGGGGCGCTGCGCCGTCAACGAGATCCTGCTCAAGACCCCCGGCCTGGCGAACATCATCCGCGAGGGGAACACGCCGATGATCATCTCGATCATCCAGGGCGGCCGCTCGCAGGGGATGCAGTTGATGGACGACGCCCTGATGGCCCTCGTCGACCAGGGGCGGATCACCCCCCGCGAGGCCTATATGAAAGCGAGCAACAAGGCGAAGTTCGAGGCGATGGTGAAAGAGGATGGGGAGTAGGGTAAGTTCGGCCAAGCCCGAGCGAGGGCCTGTCGTCCCATACAGGGGTCTCAGGTGGCGGATACCGGGGATGATGGTGCTGGGAGATCCTGCTTAGGGCTCGTCACAGAATAACTGTTCCAGTTCTGATCGAGTCAACTTCCGTCCGGCCCAACGGGTCGGGAGATCTCAGCCCAGGGCTGAGGCCGAAGGCCGATGCCCTGGGAAGACAAGGGCCCCCATCGTTGCGGC
>DASWQX010000605.1:0-1523 GCA_036403495.1 Thermoanaerobaculia bacterium | reverse complement strand
AGCCGCCTGGCCGTGGTGATCACCAGCGCGCCGCCCACCGAGGACCAGCAGTTCCAGGTGCTGCGCGACGAGACCGGCGTCGAGGCCGCCCGCCGCCAGCGCGACGCCGTGCTGGCCAACATCTCGCACGAGTTCCGCACGCCGCTCTCGGCCCAGCTCGCCTCGATCGAGCTGCTGCGCGACCGCCTGCTCCAGGACCCCGCCGGCCACGATCCGCAGACCCACGACCTGGTGCTCTCCCTGGAGCGCGGCAGCCTGCGCTTGACGCAGCTCATCGACAACCTGCTGGAGAGCGTGCGCATCGAGTCGGGCCAGGCGTCGATCCGCAGCCGGCCGGTCGCCCTCGACGAGGTGGTCGAGGAGGCGGTCGAGATGACGGCGCCCCTCCTCGCCCAGCGCGGCCAGGAGATCCTCGTCGAGCTCCCCTACCCGCTGCCGCCGGTCCGGGGAGACGCGCCGCGGCTGATTCAGGTCTTCGTCAACCTGCTCGCCAACGCCAACAAGTTCGCGCCGCCGCGCTCGCTGGTCCGCGTCGGCGGCGCCGTGGACGGCGGCAGGATCGCCCTCTGGGTGGAAGACGAGGGGCCGGGTCTGCCGGACGCCTCCGCGGCGCCGCTCTTCGACCGCTTCGTGCGGCGCGCCGGCGATGGAGATGAACCGGAGACCGGCGGCATGGGGCTCGGGCTCTGGATCGTGCGCTCGATCGTCGAGCGGCATGGCGGCACGGTCGAAGCGGTGCCCGGCCAGGCGGGAAAAGGGACACGCATGCGCGTCGTCCTTCCTGTCGAGCCTGTCGAGCACCCATGGGAGGAGGCGGCGTGAAGATCCTGGTGGTGGACGACGATCTGGAGCTCTCCAGCCTGATCGGCTATGCCCTGCGGCAGGCCGGCTACATGGTGGTCGAGGCGGCGGACGGCGACGCCGCGCTCGTCGCCTTCGAGCGCGAGTCGCCGGCGCTGGTGATCCTCGACGTCAATCTGCCGCGCCTCTCCGGCCTGGAGGTCTGCCGGCGCATCCGCGCCGCTTCCCGGATACCCATCATGATGCTCACCGTCCGCAGCGCCGAGGAGGACCAGGTGCAGGCGCTCGACCTCGGCGCGGACGACTACCTCACCAAGCCCTTCAGCCCGCGCACCCTGCTGGCTCGGGTGCGGGCGCTGCTGCGCCGCGCCGGCGAGGAGAAGCCGCTGCCGCTGGCCTCCGGCGACTTCAGCCTCGACCTTGAGCTGCAGTCGGTGTCGGTGCGCGGCGCCGGGCCCGTGCGGCTGACCCGCCTGGAGTTGAGGCTCTTTCAGATCCTCCTCGCCAACGCCGGCCACACCCTTCCCGCCGAGCGCCTGCTCGCCCACGTCTGGGGCTCGCGCGGCGCCGGCGACCGCCAGCTCCTCCAGCAGCTCGTCCACCGCCTGCGCCAGAAGATCGAGACGGACGCGGCCGAGCCGCGATACCTGGTGACGGTCAGCGGCGTCGGGTATGCGTTGCGGGTGGCGGGGGAGTAGGCCCTCATCACCCCGGCCCTCTTC
>DASWQX010000604.1:0-3936 GCA_036403495.1 Thermoanaerobaculia bacterium | reverse complement strand
CGGACGAGATGATTGGAACGATCGAATTTCTTTGAGTTGGATTGGCGAGTTTGGCGGATGGTGGAGGTGGCGGGAGTCGAACCCGCGTCCGAAGAACACGTCTCAGGAGCTTCTACGTGTGTATCCTTCTATCCTAAGTCTCGCCTCCGTGCTCTGGAAGAAGGCCAACCTGGCACGGTAGCCAGCCTTGCTTTGTATCAGGATGCGCCGCAAGGCATACGCACCCATTGATCCGCTTTAGCGTCGTTCCGGTGGGCGCCGCGAATCAAGGCCCACCATCGGAACGTCACGAGCCCTTTTTAGGCCGCGAGGGCGAAGTTATCGTTCGCAGTTATTTTTCCAGTGTTACGAGCGGAAGCTCGACACGCAACACCTGCCCCGCTTTGTTCCCCGTCGAAACCGGTACACCCCCAAGTTTGCAAAGAACCGTGCTGCCTGCTTCGGTGAGTATAAACCAGGGCGGGGGTAGGCGGCATTCCCGGGGGGAAAAGCACACGGACTGACACGGACCAGCACGGACTGGCACGGACGAAGAGAGATGCGAGGGCCCGTGTTCGTCCGTGGTCAGGTCTGTGTTCGTCCGTGTTCTCCCGCCCTCACGGCTGCCAGGAACTCGTCCGGACCGCTGGTGCGGAGGCGCGAGACGACCAGGAACCAGCCGCCGAGAGCGACCAGGGCACCGAACGGGGCCACCTGCAGCAGACCGGGGACGAAGGGCCAGACGAGGGTCAGCAGGCCGCCCGCGGTGGCCAGCAGGAGGATCATCACCGCCTGCGTCTGCACGTGATAGACCGCGGACTCCGGCCGGAAGACCAGCCGCGAGCCGGCTTGAGTCGGCAGGATCTCGACCTCGCCGCTGACCAAGCCGCGGCGGAGGCCGGCGAGGACGGGAAGGTGGAGCTTCGTGCTCCTGCCCTCCGTCTGGAGCTCGGCCCCCAGATCCTCGGCCGTCCGCCGCAGGGCTGCCATCGCGGCCTCCGGCGACAGGTCCAGGTCGATCGCGTGCTCCACCCGCTTTGCCGTCATCGCCGGAGCATAGCCCAGCGGCAGGCCGGCGGTCAGGCGTGCACCAGCGGCGGCAGCTCGAGGCGGTTGATCGCGGCGAAGTAGGAGAGCCGCCCCTTGAGGTCGGCGACGCTCCCCTGGCAGCGGTCGAGGACGTCGGGGGCCAGCAGCAGCACGAGGTCGTTGCCGGTTTGCGCCACGACGCAGGGGAGCTGGTCGCCGACGACGGCGCGCAGCTCGCCGGAGACCTCGTCGCGGTGCACGTAGTCGATCGGCACCCCGATCTCCTCCTTGCAGTCGCGCCATTCCGACTTCTCGCCGGCGAGGCCGTGGGTGATCGTGCACAGGGTGCACCCCTTGATCCGCAGGAACTTCCTGGCGCTGTCGAGGAAGGCGTTGAACGAGCCGTTGTCAGCGTTGAAGACGAACAGGAGACGGTCGATGCTCCGTTTCGGGGCCATGCGCTATCCCTCCCTGGTCCGTTGAGTCCCTGCACCGGCAGTATGGGTTCAAACCGCGTGCCAGGCCGGCCTCAAGCGGCCTGTTCCTCGACCAGGATCTCGCCGAGGAACTCCTCGACCGTCGCCAGGAAGGTCGGGACGTCGGGGATCGTGTTGATCGCCTGGCGAAGCTTGCGACCATTCGGCAGGCCGTGGGTGTACCAGCCGGTGAACTTGCGCAGCTTGTGGAGGGCGAAGAGGGAGTCCTCGCGCTCGGCCACCATGCGGAAGTGATCGAGGATCAGGTTGCGGCGGTCCGCCAGGGTCGCCTCGCCGATCCGGCTTCCCGCCAAGCGCGCGGCGATCTGGCGGAAGATCCACGGGTTGCGGGTGGCGCCGCGGCCGATCATCACGCCGTCGCAGCCGGTCTCGGCCAGCATGCGCAGGGCGTCCTCGGGCTCGGTGACGTCGCCGTTGCCGATCACCGGGATGGTCAGCGCCGCCTTGAGACGGGCGAGATGGCTCCAGTCGGCCTCGCCGGAGAACATCTGGCGGGCCGTGCGGGCGTGCAGGGCGACGGCGGCGACGCCGTTGGCCTCGCAGATCTTTCCCAGCTCGATGTAGTTGCGCCGGCTGTCGTCGAGCCCGAGGCGGAACTTGACGGTCAGCGGGATCGAGATCGCCTCGCGCACCGTACGCACGATTTTCTCGGCGAGGTCGAGGTCACCCATCAGGGCGGCGCCGGCGCAACCCTTGAGCACCTTGTTGGCCGGGCACCCCATGTTGATGTCGCAGATGTCGGCCCCGAGCTCCTCGACGACCAGCGCGGCCTCGCGCATTGTGGCGGCGTCCGAGCCGTAGATCTGGATGGCGAGCGGCCGCTCCTCGGCGCTGAAGTGCATCATCTCGCGCGTCCGCTTGTTGCCGCTGACGATCGCCCGCGAGGAGACGAACTCCATCGACACCACGCCGATGCCGCCGATCCGTCGCACGATCAGGCGGAAGTCGCGGTCGGTCACCCCGGCCATGGGGGCCAGCCAGAGCGGCGGGTCGATGTGGAGAGTGCCGATCGCGATCATGGGAAGGATTGTAACCCGGGGCGGCCGGCCGCGAATTCCGCGGCGGCCGCCCGTATAAACTTCGCTACATCGAGGGCTTCGGCTGCGCCGTCTCGCGAAGCGCGACCTTCCTCGCGAGCTGCCCCCCCTTCAGGCTGTCGAAGTGGACGGTGACCTCGCCGTCCCCCTTGACCAGAAAGAACAGCGTGCGGGTGGAGAGGCCATCGACGCCGGGCACCATCAGGCGATCGGCGCGGTGGTCCTGGAGAGAGATTTTGTCGAGGTAGGCATCGTTGACGATGCCGCTCGCGATCACCCTCACGCCGGTACCGCCGGTGACCGTGGCCACGTCCTGGCGGTGGAGCCTGTTCTGCGCCGCCATCGCCGTCATCGAGGGGATCGCGCGATCGTTGAGCACCGGCACCTCGATCTTCCAGAGGTGGTCGCCCGCCCTCTTCACGACCGCCTCGCCGATCGACAGCCGCGGCAGATGATAGGCGTTGAGCAGGGCGAAGGCGTTGTTGCGGTGCGTCTCGTCCTCCAGCGCCCACCCCTCGGGCACGCGGCCGACGTCGCGCTTGAAGCCGCCGATCTCGATCCAGCCGTACTGCGGGTGGTTGTAGGGGTGCCAGTCGACGAACTCGCGGCCGAGGGTGAGCTCGTCGTTGAACTTCATCAGCTCGCTCTCGGTGACCTCGCCGTTCTTGTCGAAGTCCGCCGGCGGGTTGTACATCTCATTGGTGAAGGCGAGCACGCCCATCAGGCCGTAGAAGTGGTCGGTGGTGGCGCCGTGGACGGTATAGAGGTCCTTCCAGGAGATGAAGTAGCGGTAGCCCGGCAGCAGCTTCTCCCCCTCCTTGCCGATCAGGTCGTAAGCCTTGAGATCCTGCGGCGGATAGGGGCGGTCGTTCTTGGCGCCGGGACCGCGCAGGATCATCTGGCCGTTATTGTGGTAGCTCTGCACGGCGGCGATGTTGGGGTGCTTCATGGCCCAGAGCGCGATCGAACGGCTCTCCGGGATCGACAGCGGGTAGTCGCCAGCGCCGGACTGCACGTACTCGGGCTCCCAGGAGTACCCCCAGGTGCGGTTCGGATCGACGTAGCCGACCGGGTCCTCGTTGATGCGGCCATCGCCGTCGTTGTCGATCCCCTCCTCGCCGAGGAGGAGGTAGTCGCCGAGCTCGCTCGGCTGCACGGCGACCAGCAGGCGCGGGTCCTTGGGATCGAGCCGGTGGGTGCCCTGCCCCAGCGGCACCTTCTTGCGCATGGTGGTGATGAAGCCGTCGCCGTCGAGGTCGTCGGGGCCGTCCTCGTCCACCTTGCCGTCGCGGTCGTCGTCGCGCGGCACCATCACGGTGCGCGGGAAGTCGGCGTTCGACGGGCCGTTGAACCAGAGCGCCCGGCCGTCCGGGTTGACCACCGGCAGGACGTAG
>DASWQX010000603.1:0-8087 GCA_036403495.1 Thermoanaerobaculia bacterium | reverse complement strand
CCGCGCTGCTGGAACAGGCGAAGTCCCTGCAGGCGTCGACGGAGCAGGACGACGGCAGGATCGCGCTGGAGTTCGCCGCCGGGGTGATGCCCGAGTTCGCGCCGGGGAAGGACCCCGACTACTTCCAGCTCTGGCTCGACGACGGCAAGGTCCTCGCGCGCTCGCCGTCGCTGGGCGCCCGCGATCTCCCTCGCGACCGAGATCACGGCAGCCCCCCCCGGTTCGCCGACGTCACCCTGCCGGACGGCCGGTTCGGGCGCCGTGTCGAGATCAGCTTTCGCCCCCAGGTCGAGATGTCCGGCGCGATCCTCTCCCCCGCTCCTCCTGGCAGCCCCACCGTCACGCTGGTGGTCGCCCAGAACCGCGCCGACCTCGACGCCTTCCTCGCCTCGCTGCACCTGACCCTCGCCCTCGGCGTCCTCGGCCTGCTCGCCGGCCTCGCCCTGCTGGTGAAAGGGGTGGTCGCCGTCGGCCTGCGGCCGCTCGACGACCTGGCGCGCCGGCTGGAGGCGATGGACGCCGGCTCACTGGGCGATCCGGTGGTGATCGCGGACGCGCCCGCCGAGCTCGTCCCCACCCTCCGCCATCTCAACGGCCTGCTGGCCCGCCTGGACCGGTCCTTCGAGCGCGAGCGGACCTTCTCCGCCAACCTCGCCCACGAGATGCGGACCCCGCTCGCCGAGCTGCGCACGATCACCGAGGTCGCCCTCAAATGGCCCGAAGATCCCGCCTCCTCCGCCGGCGCGCTCGACGAGATCCGCGGCATCGGGCTGCGGCTGGAGACCGTGGTGGTCAATCTCCTCGCCCTCGCCCGCTGCGAGGGGGGCGAGCAGACGGTGCGCGCCTCCCAGGTCCCCCTGCGCGACCTCGCCGCGGAGTGCTGGAGCGCCGTCGCCGCCGAGGCCGAGGCCCGCCGGATCGCCTTCGCGCCGCGGATCCCCGAGGGGCTCACCCTGGTCACCGACCGCGAGAAGCTCTCCCTGATCCTCTCCAACCTGTTCGCCAACGCCGTCGCCCACGGCACGCCCGGCGGCACGGTCACCTGCTCGGCGGCGGTCGCGGCCATGTCCGAAGGCGCCGGCGGCGAGATCGTCCTCCGCGTCGCCAACCCCGCGGCCGATCTGACGGAAGCGGACCTGCCGCGGATCTTCGACCGCTTCTGGCGCAAGGATAGCGCCCGCTCGGACGGCCGCCACGCCGGACTGGGCTTGAGCCTGGTCGCCGCCCTCTGCGACCTCCTGGGGTTCCAGCGGGAGGCGAGCCTGCGCGACGGCAACTTTGAAATCACGCTACGGGGTCGGATCGACGGCCCCGCGTCTCTCTCCAAGGAGCTTTCCATGACCCTGAAATCCAACCTTACGATCTCCTGCTTCGCCGGTTCTCTGCTGCTCGCCGGAAGCCTGCTCGCGGCGCCCGCGGCACCCGGCTACAAAGTCCTCAAGGAGATCCCCCTCGGCGGCGAGGGGGGCTGGGACTACCTGACCGTCGACCCCGCAGGCCGGCGCCTCTACGTCTCGCACTCCGCCAAGGTCACCGTGATCGACGTCGACAGCGGCAAGCCGGTCGGCGACGTCGAGAAGCTCTCGGGAGTCCACGGCATCGCCATCGCCCACGATCTCAACCGCGGCTTCATCAGCAACGGCAAGGCTTCGACGGTGACCATCTTCGACCTCAAGACCCTGGCCACCCTGAGCGAGGTCAAGGTGACGGGCGAGAACCCGGACGCCATCCTCTACGACCCCGCCACCGCGCGGGTCTTCGCCTTCAACGGCCGCTCGAAGAACGCCACGGTGCTGGACGCCAAGACGGGCAAGGTCGCCGGCACCATCGAGCTCGGCGGCAAGCCCGAGTTCGCCACCTCGGACGCCGCCGGCAAGGTGTTCGTGAACATCGAGGACGTCAGCGAGGTCGTCGAGATCGACGCCAAGGCCCTGACGGTGAAGGCCCACTGGCCGCTCAAGCCCTGCGAGTCCCCCTCCGGTATGGCGATCGACCGCAAGCATCACCGCCTGCTGATCGGCTGCGAGAACAAGATGGCCGCCGTGATGGACAACACCAACGGCAAGGTGGTGACCACCGTCCCGATCGGCGAAGGAGTGGACGCCAACGGCTTCGATCCCGGCACCGGCCTCGGCTACAGCTCGAACGGCAAGGACGGCACCCTGACCGTGATCCGCGAGGAAACCCCCGACCGCTTCACCGTCGCCGAGACCGTCCCCACCCGCAAGGGCGCCCGCACCATGGCGCTCGACGAGAAGACCCACACCGTGTACCTCGCGACAGCCCAGTTCGGCCCGGCTCCGGCCGCCACCGCGGAGCAGCCCCGGCCACGGCCGACGATTTTGCCGAATACGTTTACAATCCTGGTGGTTGGCCACTGAAAAAAGATCACGGACGAACAGGGACGAACACGGACTAACAGGGACGATGAAGGCGCTCGTCAGCTGTCCGTGTCAGTCCTTGTTCGTCCCGGAGCTCGCCTATGAAAACAACGCTCGCCCTCCTTCTCCTCGCCGCCGCGGCCTCCGCTCAGGCCCCCGTACCCCCTCCTGAAAAACCCGCCGCGCCGGTGGTGCTGACGGCCGAGCCCATCGCCCTCCCCGGCGGCGAGGGGGGGATCGGCCTCGACGACCTCGCGTTCGCCTGCGGGCTGGGGCAGGTGGTGGTGCCGGCGGGCCGCACCGGGCGCCTCGACCTGTTCGAGCCAGAGAGCCGCAAGCTGCGCGAGATCGCCGGCTTCGGGACGGAGACCAAGGCGGGCGCCCGGAACGGCGGCGGGACCACCTCGGCCGACGAGGGGCAGGGGTATCTCTTCGCCGCCGACCACTCCGCCCTCCGCCTGCAGGTAGTCGATCCCGCCAAGGGCACGATCGTGGCCGGCGCGCCGCTGGGCGGCAGCCCGGACTACGTGCGGTACGTGGCCGCCACCCACGAGGTCTGGGTGACCGAGCCGGACAAGGAAGGGATCGAGATCTTCTCCCTTTCGGACGCCGCGCCGCCGGTGCCCACCCGCAAGGCCTTCCTCGCCGTCCCCGGCGGACCGGAGTCGCTGGCGATCGACAACCGCGCCAAGCTGGCCTATGCCAACCTCTGGAAGAGCTCGACGGTGGTGATCGACCTCGCCACCGCCTCCGTCGTCCATACCTGGTCCAACGGCTGCGTCGGCTCCCGCGGCCTGGCGCTGGACACTCCCCACCAGCGCCTCTTCGTCGGCTGCGCCGAGGGGGGCGCCGACCTCCTCGCCACCGGCCACCAGGGCGCCATCATGGACCGCTTCCGCTTCGGCGCCGGCACCGACATCATCGCCTACAACCCCACCCTCGGCCACCTCTACGTCCCGGCGTCCAAGACCGGCCAGATGGCGATCGTCAAAGTCACCCGCGAAGGGGAGATGCGGCTCGCCGGGACCGTGGTCACCGCCGCCGGCGCCCACTGCGCCGTGGCGGACGATCACCGCCAGGTCTGGGTCTGCGATCCGAAGGGCGGTCGGGTGCTGGTGGTGAAGGACACGCTGGCGGCTGTTCGGTAAAGCCCCCCTACTCCGCCCCCGCCGGGATCACCAGCACCGGCACGCGCACCCGATGGCGCAGGCGCTCGACGGAGGTGCCGTGGACCATGTCGCCGAGGCGCCGGTGGCCGTGGCTGCCGAGGACGATGAGGTCGGGCTTGTGCAGTTCCACGAGCTTGGCGAGCTCCTCGGGGGGTTCGCCGAAGCCGAGGTCGTATTCGGCCTCCACCCCGAGCTCGGTCAGCTCGGCGGCGTAGAGCTTCAGCCGCTCCTGGTCGGCCTCGGCCTCGCGGTCGCGCGATTCGCCGCCCATCACCAGCGCGCCTCCGGATTCCACCACGTGGAAGAGCATCACCTTGGCGCCGCGGCCGGCGGCGCGGGCGAGAGTGACGGCGTAGGAGACCACCACCTTGTCGGCCCAGGAGAAGTCGAGCGCCGCCGCGATCAGGCGGGGCGAGCGCGGCGGCACGATCTCGGGGATCGCGGCCGGCCCGTGGACGCCGACCAGCGCCCCCACCGGCTCGTTGCGCCAGCGCTCCAGGAACGGCTTGACGATCACGTACCCCAGCAGCCAGACCAGCCCGAGCACCACCGGCAGCGTCACCAGCCCGATCCCCCAGGCGTAGCCGCCCGCCCCCCGCAGCCAGTCCACGATGCCGTCGAAGACCAGCTTCAGGTTGAGCACGGCGATCACCAGCGCCACCACCCAGCCGGCAGCCTGCATCCACCGGTTGATCACGTACTGCCCCATCCACCGCCGGTCCGAGGCGATCTGGATCAGCGGGATCACCGCGAACGAGAGCTGCAGCGAGAGCACCACCTGCGATAGCAGCAGCAGGTTCCCCGTCGCCCGCTCGCCGAAGAAGACGATGGTCACCACGGAGGGGATGATCGCCAGCGCCCGGGTGAGCAGGCGGCGGATCAGCGGCCGCATCCGGATGTGGACGAACCCCTCCATCACCACCTGGCCGGCGAGAGTGCCGGTGATCGTCGACGACTGCCCGGCCGCGATCAGCGCCACGGCGAAGGCGATGGGGGCGACCTTGTGGCCGAGCAGCGGCTCGAGGAGCTTGTAGGCGTCCTGGATCTCGGCGATGTTGAACAGCCCCGCCTTGAAGAACGTCGCCCCGGCGAGCACCAGCAGCGCGGCGTTGACCAGCAGCGCGCCGTTGAGCGCGATCACCGAGTCGAGGGTGTTGAAGCGGATGCCGGTGCGGATCCCCGCCGGCGTGTTGCGGACGCGGCGGGACTGCACCAGCGCCGAGTGGAGATACAGGTTGTGCGGCATCACCGTGGCGCCGAGGATGCCGATGGCCAGGAAGAGCGCGCCCGGCCCGGGGAGAGCCGGCGCCAGCCCCGCCGCCATCGATCCCCAGTGCGGATTGGACAGGAAGACCTCGATGGCGAGGCAGATACCGATCGTCAGCACCAGGCATAGGATGAACGCCTCCATCAGCCGCACCCCCTTGTGGTGCAGGAGGAGGAGCACGAAGGTATCGAGCGCGGTGACGAAGACGGCGAGCAGGAGCGGCATGCCGAACAGGAGCTGGAGCCCGATCGCCGAGCCCAGCACCTCGGCGAGGTCGCAGGCGGCGATGGCGACCTCGGCGAGGATCCAGAGCGCCCACGAGACCCGGCGCGAGAACATCGCCCGGCACGCCTGGGCGAGGTCCATGCCGGTGACGATGCCGATCCGCGCCGAGAAGCTCTGCAGCAGGATCGCCATCAAGTTCGACATCACCAGCACCCAGAGCAGCCGGTAGCCGAACTTCGAGCCGGCGGCGATGTCGGTCGCCCAGTTGCCCGGGTCCATGTAGCCGACGCTGATCAGGTACGCCGGCCCGCTGAACGCGAAGAACCGGCGCCAGAACGTGAGCTGCCGCGGGATCTCGACGGAGCTGTGGACCTCGGAGAGCGAGGGCGTCGAAGGGGTGTCCGTCTCCATCGCCCGCAGCATCCCGGAAGGAAGGGGGGCTGTCAAGGCGGAGAGCTCGAAAGGCCCCTGGGAAGGAGCCGGAGGGACGGCGCCGCATCCGCCGGTCCCAGGGAGGGAGGAGCCCATGCTAGAGTTTCCCGAACCGTTTCGACGGAGACACCACTCGCCGATGACCCGCCAGCAAGCCGCGAAACAGATCGCGAAACTGCGCTCCGAGATCCGTCACCACGAGTACCTCTACTACGTCGAGGACCGCCCGGCGATCTCCGACGCGGACTTCGACCGCCTCTTCCACGAGTTGGAGGCGCTGGAGGCGGAGCATCCGGACCTGGTGGCCGAGGACTCCCCCACGCAACGAGTCGCCGGCCAGCCGGTGGACGGCTTCCCCACCGTCGAGCACTCGGCGCCGATGCTGTCGCTCGACTCGAACCAGGACGAGGCCGCCCTCCGCCGCTTCGACGAGCGTCTGCGCAAGGGGCTGGGGCCGGACGTCGCCGTCGGCTACGTGCTGGAGCCGAAGCTCGACGGCCTGTCGATCGAGCTGGTCTATAAGGACGGCCTCCTGGTCCAGGCCGCCACCCGCGGTGACGGCCGCAAGGGCGAGGGGATCACCGCCAACGTCCGCACCATCACCAGCGTCCCCCTGCGGCTGCGCGACAGCGAGCGGCCGGTGCCCCCGTTCCTCGCCGTCCGCGGCGAGATCATCATGTTCGCCAAGGCCTTCGACCAGCTCAACGAGCGGCTGATCGCAGAGGGCAAGGAACCGTTCGCCAGCCCGCGCAACTCGGCCGCCGGGTCGGTGCGCCAGCTCGACCCCCAGCTCACCGCCTCGCGCCAGCTCCACCTCTACGCCTACGACATCCTGGCGCCGGCGCAGATCCCCGGCATCGCCAGCCAGTGGGAGGTGCTCGCCGCCCTGCGCTCCTGGGGGCTGCGGGTCAACGAGCGGGTGCGCCAGGGAGCCACGGTCGACGACATCCTCGCCTTCCACGCCGGCCTCGAAGCCGCCCGCGACGACCTCGGCTACGAGATCGACGGCGTCGTCATCAAGCTCGATGACCTCGCCGACCGCGATCTCCTCGGCTGGACCTCCCGCCATCCGCGCTGGGCCTTCGCCTACAAGTTCCCGCCGCGCAAGGAGATCACCCGCATCCTCTCGATCCTCCCCTCGGTCGGCCGCACCGGCGTCGTCACCCCCGTCGCCATCATGCTGCCGGTCGAGATCGGCGGCGTCACCGTCGCCCGCGCCACTCTGCACAACCGCGAGGAGGTGGCGCGCAAGGACGTCCGCGAGGGGGACCGCGTCCGCGTGCAGCGCGCCGGCGACGTCATCCCGCAGTTGATCGAGCGAATCGAGGAGCCCGACCGCGAGCGCGCTCCCGAGTGGCGGATGCCGGACGCCTGCCCCTCCTGCGGCACGGCGCTGATCGAGCGCGGCCCGTTCACCGTCTGCCCCAACAGCTTCGAGTGCCCGGCCCAGCTCGCCGGCCGCATCGTCCACTTCGCCTCCCGCGACGCCCTCGACATCGAGGGGCTGGGGGACGAGACCGCCAAGCTCTTCGTCGCCCAGGGGCTGGTGCGCCAGCTCCCCGACCTCTGGGAGATCCGCGCCGACCAGCTCGTCGATCTCGAGGGGTTCGCCGAGAAGTCCGCCAACAAGCTGGTGGACGCCCTGAAGAAGGCCGCCGCCGGCGCCGAGCTCCCCCGCTTCCTCTATGGGCTGGGGGTCCCCGAGGTCGGCGTCGCCGTGGCCCGCGACCTCGCCCGCCACTTCGGCACCTTCGCCCGGCTGCGTGCCGCCGACGAGACCGCCCTCCAGGAGGTCGCCGGCGTCGGCCCCCGGATGTCCGAGCAGATCCTCGACTTTTTCGGCGAGCCGAAGAACGCCGCCATCCTCGACGAGCTGACCGCCCGCATCCACCTGATCGAGACGGAGCCGTCCGACGACGGGGTGGCGCGCGTAAAACCTCTTGCGGGGCAGAAGTGGGTCTTCACCGGCAGCCTCAACCACCTCACCCGCCGCGACGCCCAAGGCTACGTGGAGTCCCTGGGCGCCCGCGCGACCGGCTCCGTCAGCAAGGCGACCGCGGTCGTGGTGGTCGGCGAAGACGCCGGCTCCAAGGCGGAGGACGCGCAGAAGCTGGGAGTGCAGACCATGAACGAAGAGGAATTCCTCGCCTTCCTGCGCGGGAACGGGATCGCCGTCTAGCCTGTTCTCAACGCGTGGAGGCCGGGAGTCCGGCCACCGACGAAGGGGAAAAGACCGATGAAACTCGCAGTGACCCTGATCGCCCTCGCACTGTTCGGCGCCCTCGCGCTCGTCGCGGCCGCCCCGGTGCCCGCGGCCGCGAAGAAAGGAACGACCGCCGTGATCGAAAAAGTCGTCAAGTCCGACGAGGAGTGGAAGAAGGAGCTCACCCCCGAGCAGTACAACGTCCTCCGCAAGGAGGGGACCGAGCGCGCCTTCACCAGCCCGCTGAACAACAACCACGAGAAGGGCGTCTTCGTCTGCGCCGCCTGCGGCCTGACGCTCTACAGCTCGGAGCAGAAGTTCGAGTCCGGCACCGGCTGGCCGAGCTTCTTCCAGCCGATCGAGGGCAAGGTCGAGACGTCGGAGGACAACACCTTCTTCATGCGCCGCAC
>DASWQX010000602.1:0-3473 GCA_036403495.1 Thermoanaerobaculia bacterium | reverse complement strand
CTGTCCAGTCCCTCCATGAGAGGGATGGATTTGGTGAAGGCGGCTCGCGCTCTTTGACAATCGACGTACCTGGGGGAGCGGATACGGCACCGCTCCCTCGGGCCTTCCTGTTCTTGCCGGCTTGCGAGGGATAGGATTCCTCTCATGGAGCCGCCCCGCGTCAACCCGATCGGCATCCTCGAGACGCCGTCCGACTTGGCCGCCGTGCCAAGGCAATTCTCCCGGCGCCTGCGCCTCCTCGCCGGTCTCCTGCTCGCCCTCTTCTTCCTGGGCACGGTGGTGACGACCGTCATCAGCTTCGGCCGGTACTGCTCGACGACGGACGCGGTGGATACCCGGGCACTTCCGGGAGGGAGACGATGAGATCGTCACGTCTCACTCTGAACGCTTTCGCCGTCGGCCTCGCCCTGAGCGCTACGGTCCTGATGGCGCAAGCAACGGCACCGCCCGAGCCACCCAGCTTCGCGCGTCTCGACGACAAGGTGGCTCACGATCAGATCGCGAGCGCCGCCGCCGAGCTTGCCGCGATCGCGACCCAGGCCGGCTCGACCCGGCCGGCCCTCAAGCCTGACGAAGAGGCGATCCTGCGCCGGGCGATCAAGGCTGGGAGGAGCCATGTGGAAGAGCTGAGCCGGAGCGTCGCCGAGCGTCAGGCCGCACGCGAGCTCGTCTGCCTCGCCAGGGCCTATTTTGCGGAGGAGCTGCCGGAGCTCTCGTCATCGCCCGAAGCCGCCGAGCCGCTGCGGGTCGGCGGAGGCGTCACCCGGCCCGAGCTCATCAGTCAGATCCGCCCTGAATATCCGCAGGCGGCCCGCGACGCAAGGGTGAGGGGAACCGTTATCGTCGAGGCCGTGATCGATCGCGAGGGGTGCGTCCGCAAGGTCAGCGTCCTCAAGGGGCTGCCCTTCAGGCTGGAGGATTCCGCCGTCGCCGCCGTTCGCAACTGGAGCTTCGAGCCCTCGACTCTCGCGGGCAGGCCGGTCAAGGTGTACTACGTCCTGACTGTCAATTTCGAATGACCGCTCTGCGAAAAACTCCCGAAAGCCGATTGAGATACTCCTCCGGCGGATGCCTGCTGCCCTTCCCGTGAAGCGAGTCCAGATACCAGCCGGCCATCATGCAACGCTCGTAGAGATGGACCTGCTCTCTCCGGATCTCTGAGCCGTAGGCGGCATAAGCCTCCAGGAGTCGATCGAGTCCACCTCCGATCTGGAAAGGCTGCCGGACGCCTCGCGTGACGATCGCCAGGTCGTACGCCGGATCTCCGAGTTTGGCCCGTTCCCAATCGATGAGCCCCGGCGGCTCTCCAGGGGCCAGCAGGATGTTCTGGCCGAGGAGGTCGCCGTGGAGGAGAGCGGAGGGCTCAGCGGGCGGGAGGTTCTCCAGGGCCCAGGCATGGACGTCCCGCAAGAGAGGCTCCGGACGATCTTTCAGCTTGGCGAGATCCGCGAGGGCGTGGTCCTGTCGTGTCTTGAAGCCCGGCATCGTCCAGCCGGGGTTTTCCGGAACGGAGAGAGCGGTGGCATCCAAGGCATGCACCGCGGAGGCGACCTGTGCCACGACATCCCAGGGCCGCACGCTCGGTTGCCGTCCGGCGCGAAAATCGAGAGGTATTCCGTGGACGACGGTTTCGAGGATCGCCGGCCGTCCGCCATCGGAGAGGAGGCCGAGGATCTTGGGAACCCTCAGCGGCAGGTCCAGTGAGGCAAGGTGGGTGAGAAGCCGGGCCTCGAATCGGACTCGATCATCGAAGGACCGGTCGGCATCCCGACGAGTCAGCAGAACGACATAGTTGTCACTGAGGTCTCCAGGATCGGGTCTCACTTCTACGTTTGCGATGAAGGCCTTTCTGCAAAGGCCGTCGCCGAGGAACTTGACCCGGCCGATGTCGACGCTGGCCGTCCTGTCGGCCCGGCGCGCGAGGAGGTCGTGAAGGAGCCGCCTGGCGCGAGCCCACTCGGCCCCACGGGCCTCTGCTTCGATCGCGGTGCTCTCGCGAAATTCGTCCAGGGTCAGGCCGTAGGGAGTGCCGCCCTCCGTGAAGCCGGCAGCCCAGATGAGCTCTCCGCCCCATTCGATCCACTCCTCCCTCGACCTCGGGCTCACTCTCCGTGCGGGATGTCTTCGCGATCGGCGGGTGGGTGGGGGCGGGGTGGCGCTTCTTCCGGGATTTCCTGCGCATCGAGACGGAAGATTACAGGATCGTGTGCCGGTGAGCGACGCCCGGCGGCAGGTGAGGATCGAAGCCGTCTTCCCGCCGCGGAGACGCCCCGCCGTTGTACGCCTTCGAAGTGCCGGCGCACATCGTCTGGGGCGTCTCTACGGAACGGCGGAGAGACGGCCAAAAATAAGGTTCCGGAGGTGTTGGGAGATCTCTTCTGGCTACCCCCGTAATCACCATCCTTGGCGATCGCGGCAACGTACCGTAGAGACGACCCAGACGCTCAACGACCCCCTCCGCAGGCCATGGGGACGGCGGGTCGTCTCCGGCGGAGGCTGGCCGCCGCGAAGGGCATGGCCTTTCTGGGGCGCGCCGAATTCGCCCCGCCGCGCCCAAGGTTCAAACCCCGCAGGGGTGACGTTTGAACAGCCCGGCCGGACGTTTGCATCCACCGCGGCGGTGGCGGGCGATGCGACCTGCCCTTCGAAGAGACGTCCCGCCGTCCCCGTGGCCTGCACAGGGTGTCGTGGACGGGCTGGGAACGTCTCTACATCCGTTGATCGATCATCATCAATCGCCGATCAAGTTTCCCCGCCCAACCCCACCATCTCCGCGCTCACCTCCCACAACCGTTTCGCCAGCGCCTCATCCTGCGCCAGGGGCGCGGGGGGCACGGCGATTTTCTTTTCGAAATATTTTTCGGTGACCCCTTCGAGCGCGGGGTCCGCCGCCAGTTGCACGATGGTCGCGGCCCCTTCCTCGACGGTGAGGAAGAACGGCCGGTAGAGGATCGAGATCAGCGGCTTGGCCCAGGTGGGGGCGCCGGACCAGATGTTGGTGGCTACGGAGCCAGGGTGGAGGCTGTTCGAGGTGACGCCGGTGCCGGCGAGGCGGCGCGCCAGCTCGTTGGCGAAGAGGACGTTGGCCAGCTTCGAGCGGGTGTAGGCGCGCATGATGGCATAGCCGCCCCGTTCGAACCCGAGATCCGCGAAGTCGAGGGTGCCGCGGCGGTGGCCGATCGAGGCGACGGTCACCACGCGCGCCGGCGCGCTCCGCTTCAGGAGGTCGAGGAGGAGGTTGGTCAGCAGGAAGTAGCCGAGGTGGTTGACGGCGAACGTGGACTCGGTGCCGTCGGTGGTGAGCACGCGATCCGCGCTCACCGTGCCGGCGTTGTTGACGAGCACGTGCAGGCGATCGTGCCGCGCGCGGTAGTCCGCGGCGAGCTTGCGGATGGACGCCTGCGACGAGAAGTCGCACAGCAGCGACTCCACCCGCTCCGAACCGGAGCGCGCCTTGACGTCCGCCACCGACG
>DASWQX010000601.1:0-4156 GCA_036403495.1 Thermoanaerobaculia bacterium | reverse complement strand
TCAAGGTCCGGAGGACATTCAACAGCCGCTGGATGTCCTCTGCGTCACCCATGGCGAAAGTGTACTCCCGATCCGCAATACGACACAAGAGTACAGTCAGCGCCGCGTATTGCCAAGAAACGACCCCATCGGTTAGAAATTGGTCCACGCCATCAAGAGTCGCGCCCTGACGCGATTTATGGCGTCCGCGATGTCCGACGTGTTTAGGGACGGTGGTGGCGGGGTCCGATAAAGAGTGTGGTACCAAGTAGCCACGATGGGGAGCGAGCCGAACCTGCGACTTGCTCCCCCATATTGAGTTAGGGCACGCCCTCACTGCGAGGGGGAAGGTCTCCCAAGAAGGTCGAGGAGTCTCCCTGCGAGGGAGAGGGGTCTCCCCGCTGGGGAAAGGGGTTTCCCCGCTGGGGAAAGGGGTCTCCCCGCCGGGGAAAGGGGTCTCCCCGCTGGGGAAAGGGGTCTCCCATCTGGGGAGAGGGGTCTCCCCACTGGGGAAAGGGGTCTCCCCGCCGGGGAAAGGGGTCTCCCCACCGGGGAAAGGGGTCTCCCCGCCGGGGAAAGGGGTCTCCCCACTGGGGAAAGGGGTCTCCCCGCTGGGGAAGGGGGTCTCCCCACCGGGGAAAGGGGTATCCCCGTGAGGGAGAGGGATCGCCCAATCGGTACAGGGGATCCGCTAACTATGCCGAGGGGCCTCCCATCTGGGACGACGAGCGGACCTCTTGGACGTCGCGGGCTGAATCTCTGCGGGCCACACAATGCCGGCTGGGTTAGGCACCAGATGACACACGCCCGTCTTGCCCTGATCGCCGGCGGGCCGGCAGTAGGTCTCCGCCAGGGCCTGAACATCAACGGCAAAGGCAGAGGCCCGGTCCTGACGTGAGGCGGCGGTGGCTTCGCCGGTGGATAGCACGGCGAGGAGAGCCATCGAGAGAGCGGGTACGTGGGAACCCCATCATCCAGCACCTCCTGGTATTTTTTAAGAAGCTTGGCAGATGCGCCAGGCTGAAGCAAGGCACGGAAGAGCTGAAAAGGGCTCAGTTGGCGGGAGCTCCGAGCCGGCGCCAGCGGTCCTGGGCCTGGCGGGTGCCCGGACCGAGACCCTCTACCAGGAGATCGTCGACCTGCGCCGGCGCGTGGCGGGTCCGGATCACCCCGACCTCCCTCGCGCCCTCCGGCGTCATCGGGCCGGGCGCGAGGCCGGTCAGCGCCGTCATCCCATCGAACGAGCTGGGATCGAGAAGCTTGGCGATGCCGAAGTCGAGCAGCTTGGGCTCCCCCTCGGCGTCGACCAGGATGTTGGCCGGCTTCAGGTCGCGGTGCACCGCTGAAACAGAAAGGCTCGGCCGCCGGAGGCGCCCGTGGGGCGCCTCCGCGGAGGTCTCGGTCGAGGAGGATCGAGGATGAGGCCGCGGGTCTACGAGGAGGCCGGCGGGCACTGCGGCAGGGGATCGAGGGCCTTGCCGTCGCCCCGCGCGACGATCTGCTTCAGGGCCTCGTACCGGGCGAGCTGATCGCCGTTGAGGATGGCCGAGAAGCTGGTGTCGAAGGCCTGGAGGGCGGTCTTGATCTTCCCATCGTTGTCGACCAGGGCGAGGAAGTCCTGGCCCACCGTCGTCGGATTGGGATGGCTCGCGCCGAGGTCGGTACGGAGCTGCTGGCAGAGCGGCCCGCGGGCCGTCCGCACGGTCACTCCGGCGGCCTGGAGCGTCTTCAGGAAACCCTGCAACTGGGTGACCTGGCTGGTCGAGAGGTTGAGGTAATGGGTGAGGAACCGGCCGTCCGTCAGGGCGCTGTCGCCAGGGCTGCCCGGTCCGCCGGGCCCGGGACCGCGACGGTCCGCCAGAGCCGGGAGGGCGAGGGTGCCGAGCAGGAGGGTGAGCACGAGAGCCTTGGCCTTCAGAGTCATGATGCGTCTCCTCAAGAAATCTGCCTTGCCCATAGGATACGCAGGAAGCTCCGATTTTCCTAGAGACTCGGGCCCTCGCCAGGCGGCGGGATTGCTTTTTCCTTGAATCGAGATGGGTTAGGATGAAGGGAACCCTGAATCCACAGACGTAAACCGCTCGCGACGTCCCGGTGCGCCCATGACTGACTCCATGAACCGGTCCTCCACCCTCCCGGCCTGGCTCGAGACCGAAGGGGAGCGCCTGGAGGCCTTCTCCCGTTTCAAGACCTGGCTCGAGGCGGGAGCGCCTCCGGAGACGGTGCGCCCCTACCTCATCGCCTGGCTCAAGGCCCACGGCACCCGGCGGGAAGCGCGCTTCGTGCTCGCGGCCTGGCTGGAGGCGAGGGGGGAGCCCGCCGCCATCCAGCCGTTCATCGCTCCCTGGCTGCAGGCCCACGAGCGGGACCTGGAGGCCAGCTTCATCTTCCAGGCCTGGCTGGACGCGGGCGGCAAGAGCAAGCTGATCCGCAAGAGCCTCTACAACTGGCTCGCGCTGTTCGAGACCCAGCCCAACACGTACTTCCTGTTCACCTCCTGGCTCGCGGCGGCCGGAAACTTCAGCTCGATCAAGCAGCCGGCGAGCCGCTGGCTGAGCGCGAACCCGCGCCATCACGGCACGCTGAACATCATCAACCACCTCGCCCGCCAGGAGGACCTCGCGGAGGAGACGGTCCGCGACATCCTCTCCTGGTGCCGGGAGGCGCACGACGCCGAGGCCGCCCTCGCCTCGCTGACCTTCCTCGAACGCCATCTGCTGCGCGAGGAGGTTGCGCCGGAGGTGGCGGCGACGGCGCGCGCCTGGGTGGAGGTCGTGGTGGCCCAGGAGGTCTTCCTGCCCAAGCTCTCCGCCCTGCTCGCCCTGCTGTTCGCCATCCTCGGCGACAGCCCCGGGCTGCGGGTGGCGAGCGAGGACCTCTTTTTGCGCTGGCTGCGCCACCCTTCGGCGCTCGCTCCCCAGCCGGCGCACGTCACGCCGGGGGTGCGGCGGGTCTACTTCAGCGCCCAACGCCTGGCGCTGCTCTCGTACCTGGAGCCGCTCCTCGCCGCCGGCCGCCTCTCGGTCACCGCCGACCGCCAGCCGCTGGTCCGCCTCTTCGCCTGGGTGAAGACGTGGACCCCCGAGGTGCGGGAGCAGGTGGGGCCGTTCCTGGAACGGATGCGGCGGCTGGGGGGTTAGAAGTCCCTGGCTTTCTTTCCCTACGGCGTCAGCCCATAGGGCTGGAGCATGCTGGTGGCCAGGCTCAGGGCGTTGTCGGCCTGGCCGATCAGGAAGGTCATCTCGTTGTCGCGCCCGGCGAGGCAGGCGCTCCCCATCTTGCCGAGGGCCCGGTAGGCGTCGCGCAGCGCATCGTTGACCACCGGATCGGGCGAGGTCAGGACCTCGGGCTTCTCGAGCAGCTTGGGGACCGCCTGCGACAGGTTGGTGCAGGCGGGCACGATATCGACCGCCTTGCCCTCCTTGTAACGCTGGAAGACCGTCCGGACGGAGCCCTTGATGCCCGCCGTGGCCGCCGCGTAGGTGGCGTGCCAGGCCTCCATGCCGCGCCGCTTCTCCTCGGCTTTCGCCTTCTCCTGCTCCTCCGCTTGGCGGGCGGCGTCGCTGGCGCCGACGCGCAGGATGTCGCGGACCTCCTTGTGCTGCTGCTGCCGGGCCTTCGCCTTCAGCTCGAGGTCGTAGCGCCGCACCTCGACCTCGCGGGCCTGCGGCGCCTGGGTGGCCCCCCACTGCCAGAAGGCGCGGTCGAACTCGGGGAGCGTGAGGTGGCAGGCCTCCTGGATCGCCTGGTCGGTCTGCTTGCCGGCGGCGAAGGCGGTGAGCAGCCGGTGGATGGCGGCGACGCCGAAGCGGGTCTCGATGAAGTTAATCGTCCAGGCCGCTTCGCCGTAGGCGAGGTCGACCAGTTGCGGCTCGGCGAAGCCGCGGAGGATGGGATCGATGGTCGGGAAGGCGAGGACGCGGTCGGCGCGGGCGAGGTCGGGCAGGGGGTTGAGGCGCCCCATCCCCATCTCGATGTGCTCGGCCATCCCCTCCTGGAACCAGTGCGGCGCCCGGTCGTGGGTGGCGGCGGCGATCATCGCGTGGGCGAGCTCGTGGGAGAGGATGGAGACCAGCTCCGGATGCAGGCTCCGGATCTCGGCGAACGGCACCCGCACCTTGCCGTCGAAGAGGCCGACCACCCCCATGTCGCCGCCGAAGTTCTCGTAGAAGTCGCG
>DASWQX010000600.1:0-1616 GCA_036403495.1 Thermoanaerobaculia bacterium | reverse complement strand
AGCCTACCTGAGCTGGACGTCCAGGTCGTTCGGACCGGTCAGGTGGATCTCGAGGTCCCGGGAGGCCCCTCCCGGGAAGTTTCCGGAAGGCTTCCGGGGGATCGCCGCGCGGCCCCGCGGGGTGACGCTGACGAGGAACTCGATGGTTCCCGCGGCCACCTGCTTGGACTCGTTGAAGTCCAGAGGCTCCCGCGAGCGGTGGAAGAGGCCGCCGCCACCGCCGAAATCCCGGCGGAAGATCTCCTTGCGGTTGGCGTAGACGATCACCGTCCCCTCCGGCCCCTCGGAGTGGAAGTGGATGCGCACCGTCGCCGAGGTGGCCTCGGCCCGCGCCGGTGGCGGGGCGGCGTGCGCCGCCGGCCCCTCCGACGGGATCGGCGTCGCGGCGGCGGTCTCCTGGCCGGGTCGGCGGGCATTCTGCGGCGCCGGCGCCGGGCGCTGCTTCTTGTGCGCCAGCTCTTCCTGCGCCTTCACCAGGATCGCCCGCGCCTCGGCGTTCGTGGGCTCGAGCGTCAGCACCGTCGTGGCGGCGGCCATCGCCGCGTCCCAGCTCTGGGCGACCAAGGCCTGATTCGCGCCGCCGAGCCAGGTCGCGACCTGGCTCGCCTGCGACTGCTGCGAGGACTGGAGAGCGAAGCTCTGGTCGGCCGCCGCGCGCATCCGGTGGATCCCCTTGGCCTGGGGGGCGAGCGCCTCCGCCTGGCTGAAGAAGTAGCGGGCGCCCCCCCAGTTGCCGCCGCCCCGGGCCGCGTTCCCCTCGCGGAGCAGGGTCAGGATCCGCTCCCGATTGCCGTCCTCCTTCGCGCTGCGCTGCGGGCCGCCCGGCAGCGCCTTGCCCAGCCAGAGCAGCGCCGCCGCCCAGACCAGGAGCGCGGCGGCGGCGGCGATCCCGCCCGCGATCAGCACGCGGCGCGGCGAGATGCGGCCCGGGGCCTTGAGGACCGGCGCCACGGTGGCGACGGTGTCGGCGAGCGGGTCGGCCGGCGGGAGAGCGGGGACGGCGGTCGCCGAGGTGCCCGTGCCATCGGAGGCCGGCGGGATCGGAGCCGGCGGCAGCACCATCGTCGATGAGAGGCTCTGCGTCTCGTTCGAAGCCGAAGGCGAGCTCGCCTCGACCACCCGGCGCAGGTCGTCCACCATCTCCCGGGCCCGCTGATAACGCTTGGCCGGGTCCTTCTCAAGCGCCCGGCCAAGGATGCGGTCGACGCCCGGCGGGAGGTCGCGGACGTAGTCGCGCAGCGGGGTGAAGTGGTCGTAGACGATGCGGTGGCTCACCACCGTCAGGTTCTCGCCCTGGAACGGCTTGTGGCGGGTGACCATCTCGTAGAGAACGACGCCGAGCGAGAAGAGGTCGGCGCGGTGGTCGACCTCACGCCCCTGGATCTGCTCGGGCGCCATGTAGTTGGGCGTACCGAGGAGCTGCCCCTCCTGCGTGAGGTTCGAGCTGTCGAGCCGGGCGATGCCGAAGTCGGTGATCTTCACCTTGCTGTCGGAGGTGATCAGGATGTTCGCCGGCTTGACGTCGCGGTGCACCACCCGGTTGGCGTGGGCGTAGTCGAGCGCCTCCCCCACCTGGGCGATGACGTCGAGCACCCCGGCCAGCGACAGCGGCTGCT
>DASWQX010000599.1:0-4431 GCA_036403495.1 Thermoanaerobaculia bacterium | reverse complement strand
AGAGGGACCGAGGGTGAGGTCGCAGGCCACGAACGCCCCGCCCGTCTCGCCCCCGAGGGGGATGAAACGTTTTTGGCGTTTCGGACGTTATACATATGGAAGCGATCTCGATGGTGCCCCTCTATCCAGACATCCGAATCTCCCTCCGGAGCCGCAACCGCTACGCGGTGGTGAGCGCCATCCGCCACGGGCTGCGCCGCGCCGGCACCCCTCCCGCCGAGATCGACCGTTTCAGCCGGGAGGCCCTGATGATCCAGGATCAGCGCCACCTCGAAGAGCTCTGCAGCCAGTGGGTCCGGCTGGAGAGCGCCGCCAAGTAGCCGGTTCGGGGGAAGGCCGGGGACCGCTCCCTTGTTCTCCGCAGGGAGGAGGAGGGAGACATGAGAGCCATTCGCATCCACAGTCTGGGCGGTCCCGAGGTCCTGCAATACGAGGAGGTCGCCGATCCGGTGCCCGGCGAAGGCCAGGCGCTGATCCGGATCGCGGCGGCCGGAGTCAATTTCGTCGACGTCTACTTCCGCACCGGCCTCTACAAGGGTCCGGCGCTCCCCTATGTTCCGGGACAGGAGGCGGCGGGGACGGTAGCCGTCGTGGGCCCCGGGGTCACCGAGGTCGCGGTGGGCGACCGGGTGGCGTTCACCGGCATTCAGGGCACCTACGCCGAGCTGGCGCTGGCGCCGGCATCGCGGCTGGTCGAGCTGCCGGCGGAGGTCGATTTCCAGCATGGGGCCGCCGCCATGCTCCAGGGGATCACGGCGCACTACCTGGCCTGCAGCACCTACCCGCTGAAGCCCGGGGACGTCTGCATCGTCCACGCCGCGGCGGGGGGCGTCGGCCAGCTCCTCTGCCAGATCGCCAAGCTGCGCGGCGCCCGCGTCCTCGCCACCGTCTCGACCGAGGAGAAGGCGCGGATCGCCCGCGACGCCGGCGCCGACGAGGTGATCCTCTACTCCCAGCAGGACTTCTCCGTCGAGGCCAAACGGCTCAACGCCGGCAAGGGGGTGCAGGTGATCTACGACGGCGTCGGCCAGGCGACCTTCGCGAAGGGGCTCGACACCCTGGCCCCGCGCGGCACGATGGTCCTCTTCGGCCAGGCGAGCGGCGCCGTGCCGCCGTTCGATCCCTCGCTCCTCAATCAGAAGGGATCGCTCTACCTGACCCGGCCGTCGATGCATCACTACGTCGCCGACCGCGACGAGCTGACGTGGCGGACGGGGGAGATCTTCGGCTGGATCGCCGAGGGGAAGCTCCGCCTGGCCATCGATCGCGAGCTGCCGCTTGACCGGGCCGGGGAGGCACATCGCGCATTGGAGGGCAGGGAGACCACGGGAAAGGTCCTGCTGATCCCGTAGGTTCGCAGTCCCTGCGACGCTCGGCCGCGCTGGTCCGTATACCTGACAAACCAGGAGATCTTCTTGCAGAAACGTGCCGTCTTGTCGGTCCTGCTCCTCTTCATTCTCAGTCCTCTCGCCCGGCCCGCTTTGGCCGGCATCGATCAGTGGACGCGCGTCGGTCCGGACACCGGGCTGGCCCGGATGTTCGCCGCCGCGCCGTCCCGGCCGGCCACGGTATATGCCGGGCTGAGCTTCGGCGGCGTCTTCCGCAGCCTGGACGGCGGTGCGACCTGGAGCTTCGCGGGGACCGAGCTCAACCTCCACGAACGGGTCCGCGCCCTGGCCGTCGACTCCCGCGCCCCGGAGGACCTCTGGGCCGGGACCGATCACGGGCTCTACCACAGCGCCAACAGTGGCGCCCGCTGGGTCCTCTCGCGCCACGGCGGCGCCTCGTCCATCGTCCAGAACCCGGTTACCAGCGTCCTGTACGCCGCGTCGTACCCGGCCGGCCCCGTGCTGCGCAGCGCCGACGGCGGCTCTTCGTGGCAGGCGCTGGCCGGCGCGCCGCCGGGCGTGACCACCCTGGCGATCGACCCCGTCCAGCCGCAGATCCTCTATGCCGGCACCGCCACGGCGATGTTCAAGAGCGCGAACGGCGGGGCGCACTGGACGAAGCTCACCCGCGGGCTGCCGAGCCTTCCGATCGCCGCCATCGCCGTCGATCCCCGGTCGCGGACGGTCTACGTCGCGACCGCGAGCGTGATCCCCGGGCAGATCGTCTACCGCAGCGACGACGAAGGCGAGCACTGGACCTCGGCGGACGGCGGCGTCCTGCACTATACCTACGCCCTGGCGGTCGATCCGGGCAGGCAGGGAGCGGTCTGGGCCGTGTCGTCCGGCCAGCTCTTCCGCAGCCTCGACCGGGGCCGGACCTGGAAGAGGGCGGACACGGGGATCTCCGCCGGCGGCGCGCTCGCCGTGCTCCCGGGCGCCGCCACGCTGCTGGCCGGGACGGACACGGGGATCTTCCGGAGCGGCAACCAGGGCGCCTCGTGGAGCCTGTCCAGCCAGGGGCTGGACGCGGCCACCATCCTCGGGCTGGCCCTCGACCCCAGCCGGCCGTCGCGCCTCTACGCCGCGGCGGACGGGGTTTACCGGACCGCGACCGGCGGCGGGCGGTGGGCCTTCCTCCCCAACGCCCCGGCCCCCTTCGACGAGAACGGACCGCTGGCCACCGACCCCCACCGTCCCGGGACCGCCTATCTCGGGGTGTCCGGAGGGGTCGCCCGCACCACGGACGCCGGGAACCACTGGAGCTCCGTGAGAAACCTCTCCTGCCTCCTGCCGGGGTCGATCGCCGTAGATCCGCTGGATTCCTCCGTGGTCTACGCCGCCGGCGACTATTCCGATACGGGGTGCGGGCTGTTCCCCGGCGCCTGCGCCAGCTTCCGCAGCGACGACTCGGGGCAGACCTGGACGTGCATCCGGGTCGGGCAGTTCCTGGCTCCCGATCCGCTCCAGGCCTCCCGGGTCTACGCCCTCTCGGGCACCACTGTCGACGTCAGCGCCGACCGCGGCGCCTCCTGGTCGCTCCTGGCTTCGGACCTCAACTTCTACGTCCTGGTTCCGGATCCCCTGCGGCCGGGAACGCTCTGGGCGGGAGGGCCGGAGGGCGTCTTCCGGAGCGACGATGGCGGGCGGACCTGGAGCCATTCGGACTCCGGGATTCCGCAGAACGCGCAGGTGACCGCCGTGGTCCTCGATCCGGTCGACAAGGACGTCCTCTACGCCGGCACGCTCCATAACGGCGTCTTCAAGAGCGCCGACGGCGGCCTCAACTGGGGAGAGCTGGGCACCGGCCTGGAAGGGCTGAACGTGCGCTTCCTGGTGCTCGATCCGCGCACCCGCACCACCCTCTACGCGGGCACCGACGCGGCCGGGGTAATGAAGCTCCGGCAGTCGGCGGACTAGGCGAGGAGAGCCTCATGAACCGGCGCGCGATCGTCTCGTCCGCTCTGCTCCTCCTCGCCCCTCTGGCCCGGCCGGCCCGGGGCGCCGATCCCTGGACGCGCGTCGGCCCGGACAGCGGGTTCGTCCTGGCGCTCGCCGCCGCGCCCTCCGATCCCTCCACGATCTATGCGGGGCTCGGCCTCGGCGGCGCCTTCCGCAGCCTGAACGGCGGCGCGACCTGGAGCTTCGCCGGCTCCGGGCTCGACCTCAACGATCCGGTCCTCGCCCTGGCCGTGGACGCCCACCGGCCGGGAATGCTCTGGAGCGGCACCGAGCAGGGGATCTACCGTAGCGAGAACGGCGGCGGCCTCTGGACCCGCGAGCGCTTCGGCGGCGCCACGGCGCTGGTTCAGAACCCGGCGACCGGAGTCCTCTACGCCGGGGGCCTGGGGCGCCCCATCCTCCGCAGCGCCGACGGCGGCCTCACGTGGCAGCCGATCGTCGGCTCGCCCCACGACGTGGCCGGTCTGGCGATCGACCCCGTCCAGCCCGGGACCCTCTACGCCGCCACCTCCACGGGCCTGTTCCGGAGCCCCAACCAGGGCGTGACCTGGTTTCCGCTCACTCGCGGGCTGCCCGCCGCCCCGATCAACGCCGTCGCCCTCGATCCCCGGTCGCGGACGCTCTACGCCGCGACCGCGAGCGTCGCCGCCAGGCAGATCGTCTTCCGCAGCGACGACGGCGGCCAGCACTGGGCGCCGGTGGACCGCGGCGGCCTCGGCTTCACCACCTTCCTGACGGTCGGACCGGACCGGAAGGGGACGGTCTGGGCGGTGTCGGCCGGGCGCCTCTTCCGCAGCCTCGACCGTGGACGGACCTGGAACAGCGCGGACGCGGGAATCCCCAGGGTCGCCATCCACACCCTGCTCCCGGGCTCCGGAACGCTGCTGGCCGGGACGGGCGCGGGGGCCTTCCGGAGCGGCGACCAGGGGACCTCCTGGAGCCTGTCGAGCCGAGGTATGGACGCGGCCACGGTCACCGGGCTGGCCCTCGACCCGCTCCGGCCTCTGCGCCTCTATGCCGCGGCCTCCGGGGTCTATCGGACCACCACCGGCGGTGGGGCCTGGAGCCTCCTCCCCGGCGCCCC
>DASWQX010000598.1:0-4074 GCA_036403495.1 Thermoanaerobaculia bacterium | reverse complement strand
GGTTTCCCTGGAACAATTTGTCCTCGAGCTGCGGGTCGAGATAATCCTCCAGAGTCGGAGGCCTCTCCATGAGCTCGAGGCTGCCGTCGGCCCGCTCGACCACGCGCTGGAGCAGGACGGTGCCGGAGTCGTCGTCCGGATCGTCGCTCTCGCCGTGGAGCGGCTTCCATGCGGGCTGGGCCATGGCTCCGAGTATAGGATCTCGCCAGATCGCCGTCAAAGATACCGTGAGGACGCGACGGAAGGGAAGGGCCGGCGCGGGAACCGGAAACGTCATTCCGGTTTCCGTCAAAGAGGCTGGATCCACACCTCCGGATGCGCTGCCGCAAGCCTTTCCAGATCCTCGCGGTCCCCGGGCGCCGGCCATGCTTGACGGACCTCCTCGAGGATCTGCGGATCGATGGGTCCCTGCTCCTGCTCCATTTCGGCGAGCAGGCGGGAGATCCGATCGTGCTGCAATTGGCTTCGCAAGGCGCGGTTGACGTAGCTCGACAACTTGCGGGTGCCCACGCCTTCCCGAGCCTCGGCAAGGAGCTCTTCATCCAGCGTGAGGGAAACCTTTTCAGCGCGCATGAAGGAATCCTACTCAATGTAGGATTCAACAGCAAGCAAGCCCCGAGGCCCTTTCGCGGTACACTTCCCCGACTCTTTCCCACCCCCCGAGGAGGACCGACGATGAGCCCGAAATTGAACCGTCGTGAGCTGATTCGTGCCGGCGCCGCCGCCGGCGTTGCGGCAGCGCTGCCGAAAGGCGCGTTCGGAGAGGCGCCCGCGGTGCTCGCTCCGAAGGGCGGGGTCAAGCCGGTGGTGATCTCCGCCGCCAACGGCAACCAGTTCAAGAACGGCGGCGACGTCACCTGCGTGCAGAAGGCCTTCACCATGATCACGCAGGGGTCGGACGTGCTCGACGCCCTGATCGCCGGGGTCAACCTCGTGGAGCTCGACCCGGCGGACGACAGCGTCGGCTACGGCGGCCTGCCGAACGCCGAGGGGGTGGTGCAGCTCGATTCCTGCTGCATGCACGGACCGAAGAGGCGCGCCGGCGGCGTGGCCTGCCTCGAAGGGGTGCGCACCCCGTCGCTGGTCGCCAAGGCGGTGATGGAGATGACCGACCACCACCTGCTGGTCGGCAAGGGCGCGCAGGAGCTCGCCCGCGGCCTCGGATTCAAGATCGAGGACGACCTCAACACCGAGCACTCCCGCCAGCTCTGGCTCGAATGGAAGCGCCGCACCGATCCGTCCCACTACCTCGATCCCAAGGACCGCGCCGAGGCGGGCTTCCGCGCCGGTCTGCAGATGGCCCGCGAGGGACTGATCGATCGCGACCATCTCTACGGCACGATCAATTGCGACGGCATCAACGCCAAGGGGGAGATCTGTGGCGTCACCACCACCAGCGGCCTGGCCTGGAAGATCCCCGGCCGCGTCGGCGACTCCCCCATCCTGGGCGCCGGCCTCTACGTCGACGGCGCGATCGGCGCCGCCGGCTCGACCGGCCGGGGCGAGGCGAACCTTTACAACCTTTCCTCGTTCGCCATCGTCGAAGCGATGCGGCGCGGCGCCCACCCCAAGGACGCCGGCATGGAGGCGCTCCGCCGTGTGGTCGCCAACACCGTCGAAAAAAGGTTGCTGAACGACCGCCGCCAGCCCAACTTCGATCTCAAGTTCTACATCCTGAACGCGCGCGGCGAGTACGCGGGAGTCTCGCTCTACCCGGCGAAGTTCGCGGTCTGCACGGAGAGCGGCCCGCAGACGCTGCCCACGGAGGCGCTGTTCGAAGGGCAGCCGTGAGGAACACGGACTGACACGGACCACCACGGACTTACACGGCGGAGAGCCTGGTTTTCTGTCCGTGCTCGTCCGTGTCAGTCGGTGGCCGTCCGTGAGTCCGTGTTCTTCCGCCCCCGCCCGATCCTCACCGCCACCGCCTGGAACCCCGCCCAGCAGAGGAGCCCCACCACGCCACCGCCGACCCAGAGGGTGCGCGGCCCCATCCGCTCGTAGACCCAGGTGCCCACCAGCGGCGCCACCACGAAGGAGGCGGCGATGGAGAAGTTCAGCAGCCCCATGTAGGCGCCGCGGGTGGCTTCCGGCGCGCGGTCGGCGACGGCGGAGGTGAGCAGGGGGAAGGTCAGCATTTCCCCGATCGTCCAGATCACCACCGAGACGAACACGAAGCCGAAGCCTTTGCCGAACGGCAGAATGGCGAGGCCGCCGCAGAGCAGGAAGGCGCCGAAGCCGGCGACTTTCAAGGGATCGCGGCGCGCCAGAGAATGGATCAGCACCATTTCGAAGAGGATGATGATCACCGTGTTCACCGCCAGCGTGATCCCGATCCACGCCTTGGAGAAGCCGTAGAGGTCGCGCAGCGACAGCGGGTAGGTGCCCATGATCTGAAAAGTGACGATGTTGAGGATGAACATCATCCCCAGGATCGCCATCACCGGCCGGTCGCGGAACGGCGAGCCGGCGCGCACCGTCGCCGCCGAATGGGTGACCGGCGCGGCGGCCAGCCGGCCGGGGAAGGCGACGAAGAGCAGGCCGGCGGCGAGGATCGAGGTGACGCCGTCCGCCACGAACAGCCAGCCATAGTCGACCGCCGCCAGGAAGCCGCCCACGGTCGGTCCCACCGACATGCCCGCGTTCACCGCCAGCCGCATCAGGGCGAAGCTGCGCGCCCGCTCCCCCGGATCGCTCGCCGCCGCCAGCGCCGACAGGTTGGCCGGCCGGAACACCTCCCCCACCAGGCTGAGCACGACGATCATCGCCGAGATCGCCGGCCGCCCCTGGAGATGGCCGAGCGCCAGAAAGGCGAGCCCCATCGCCAGCAGGCTCCCCTTCATGATCCGGATCGCTCCGAAGCGGTCGCACAGCTTCCCACCGAACCAGGAGGCGACCATGGCCCCGAGGCCGTAGAGCGCCAAGGTCTGCCCGGCCTGGGAGGTGGTGAAACCGCGCTTCTCGACCAGGAAGAGAAGAAGGAAGGGCATCACCATGGTGCCGGCCCGGTTGATCAGCGAGGTGATCGACAGCAGCCAGACGGCCCGGCTGAGCCCCGAGAAGGCGTCGCGATAGGTGGTGGCGAGGGTTCGGATCATTGGAAGAGTGGGGCGGGATCGCGGTATCGTAGCCGACTGTGACCCCGATCCCCGACGTCCGTCTCCGCGCCTGCAACGCCGCGCCGGTCCGGGATGGCGACTTCGTCCTCTACTGGATGATCGCCGCCCGCCGCCTGGGCTGGAGCTTCGGCCTGGAGCGCGCCGCGGACGAGGCCCGGCGGCTGAAGAAGCCTCTCGTCATCCTGGAGCCGCTCCGCTGCGGCTACCGCTGGGCGAACGATCGCATCCACCGCTTCGTGCTGGAGGGAATGGCCGACCACGCGGCGCGCCTCGCCGGCTCGAACGTCACCTACTACCCCTACGTCGAGCCCGCACCCGGCGCCGGCCGGGGGTTGCTCGAAGCGCTCGCCCGCCACGCCTGCCTGGTGGTGACGGACGATTTCCCGGCTTTCTTCCTGCCCCGCATGGTCGCCGCCGCGGGCTCGCGACTGCCGGTGCGGCTGGAGGCGGTCGACTCGAACGGCCTCCTCCCCTTGCGCGCCGCGGACAAGGACTTCGTGACCGCCGCGCACTTCCGGCGCTTCCTTCAGAAAGTCCTCCCCGAGCACCTTCAACGCGCGCCGGCCGAGGATCCCCTCAGGGCGCCGCTGCCGAAGGGCCTTCCGGCCCTGCCGCCGGAGATCGCGAAGCGCTGGCCGATGGCGGACCCGGAGCTGCTGGCCGGCGGATCGCTGGCGGCGCTGCCGCTCGATCACTCGGTGGCGCCGGTCGCCGCGCTGCCCGGCGGGGATGCCGCGGCGGAGCGGTCGCTCGACCGCTTTCTGGACGAACGGCTGGAGCGCTACGGCGAAGGAAGAAACGACCCGAGCGAGGACGTGACCAGCACGCTCTCCCCCTACCTCCACTTTGGAAACGTTTCGATCCATCAGGTCTTCGCCGCCGTCGCCGCCCGCGAGCGCTGGAGCCCGGAGCGGCTGGCCGGCCGGGCCACCGGAGCGCGCGAGGGGTGGTGGGG
>DASWQX010000597.1:0-7339 GCA_036403495.1 Thermoanaerobaculia bacterium | reverse complement strand
TGTGGAGAACGCAACCAACGTCCGGACGGGCCGTGCCCTTTGCGAGGGCCTGCCCTCCGGCGGAGACGTCCCGCCGTCCCCGTGGCCTGCACAGGGTGTCGTGGACGGGCTGGGAGCGTCTCTACGCCCTTCGATGAAACGCCCTTCGATAAACGGCAGATCCCCGCTTACCGGGGAATCGCGCCCGGAACGTGCGCGGCGTAGCTCTCCCAAAGGTCGCCGAGGAAAAAACGGCCGAACTTGCGGAGAGCCTGGCTTTGGCCGGCCGCCGTGCCGGCGTTGGTGGCGCTCAAGGAGGAGACCAGCTTCAGCAGCTCGGCCGGCTTGAGGTGGAGGACGCCGGCGCCGATCACCGGGCCGGCGGGATCCCGCGCGTTGTGCCTCATCCCGCGCCCGACGGCGGGCCCTTAACGAACGTGTCGTAGACCTCGGCAGCGAAGAACCGGCCGAACTTCGCAAGTGCCGCCGCCTTCTCCCCCATGGACTTCGCGTTGGTGACGGTCATCGTCGGAACCAGCTTCATCAGCCGGATCAGGTTCAGGCTGAGCACCCCCGCCCCCACGACCGGCCCGCTCTTGTCGCGGCCTTCGTGCAGCACCGTGAAGAGGGTGGTGACGTCCTTCCACATGTCCAGCCCCGGGTCGTCGCGGACCTCCTTGCGGCCGGCCAGGTAGTAGTCCTTGCCGCCGACCGTGAAGCCCAGCTCGTAGACCATCCATTTCGTGTCCGGCCGGTCCGCCGGGGAGAACAGGTTGAAGGTGCCGCTCCGCGCCGGCAGGTTCTCGCCCAGCGGCGGGAAGGTGACGTGCCCCACCAGCTCGCCGGTATGGCCGGGATCGGCGAGGAAACCGTCGAGGTCGCGGATCAGCACGCCGGCGCTCATCGTCAGCCGGGTGCCGTCGCGATCACCCGCCTGCTCGCCCTCCCGCGGCTCCGTGGCGCCGAGGGCGAAGCCCCCCGCCACCGTCTCGCGGAACGTGATGCCCGGAGGGCTGTCCACCATCTGGGTGACCTCCGGCTCGAAGGGCACCCCCTCCTCCGTCCGTCCGGCGAGGTAGGCGCAGGCGTCGCGGTAGCCCAGCGCGATCAGGGTGGCGCCGTCGATGCGGCCGAGGAAGTAGTCGGGATCGAGCGGCAGCGGATGCTCCGGCTTGACCACGTGCAGGCGGATGGGCCCGCGCTGGCCGAACGGCGAGTCGCCGCGGGCGATCCGCTCGTTGAGCTCGCGCAGGCGGTCGAATTCCTCGAACAGGGCGCCGTTGGCGGAGATCTCGATCATGTGGACGTACTGGCGGAAGGCTCCCGGATGATAGGTCGCCGAGTTGCCGATGCACCAGACCAGCCAGATCTCCTCGGCCCCGCGGCGCACCGCCTCCATCAGGTTGGCGTCCTTGATCCAGACCGAGTCGCAATAGGAGGTATCCCCCTTGCGCACCGGCGGGAAGAAGATCGGCAGCGAGGCGCCGGCGACCAGGAAGTCGAGGTCCAGGCGGTCGTGCGGGATGGCCTCGTTGGTCTTGCGGGTGAAATTGCAGACATTGAAGGTGCCGGCCATGCCGGTGGCGGCGCGGATCTTCTCGAGGTCGATG
The DNA here is from genome assembly GCA_036403495.1 of Thermoanaerobaculia bacterium. Taxonomy (GTDB): domain Bacteria; phylum Acidobacteriota; class Thermoanaerobaculia; order Multivoradales; family UBA5704; genus DATARR01. Next base: position 5,750 of record DASWQX010000597.1, on the reverse strand, counting down.
CCGAGGTGGGGGAAGACCTTGCCGACCATGCCGTCGGCGTCGCCCAGCGCCATCATGTCCCAGGAGCGCAGGTACTGCTCGAGCGGGACGAGCGAGGCGAAGCCGTGGACGTCGAGGGTCCGCCAGCGATCGCACATCTCGACCGGCGAGAGGCCGGAGAAGAGCATCGCCAGGTTGATCGTCCCCCCCGAGGTGCCGTCGGCGTGGGCGAAGCGAAGGCCCGCCTCGTCGAGGGCGCGCAGCACCCCGGCCTGGTAGGCCACCCGAATGCCGCCGCCGGCCAGGACGAGCGACCGGCGGGGGTCGGCGTCTCCGGGCGGCGGGGCGAAGGCGAGGGTCACCCCGCCTTCCCTCCCGAGGAGCTGACGCCGGGGACCGGCGCGGTCGGCGGCGGCAGCCAGGCCTCGCTCAAGCCGAGATCGACCACGCTCGGCATCCCTTCCGGGACGACGGTGGGCGGCTGCGGGAAGGTGAGGAACCAGCTCTGGGTGTAGTCGTCGAGCAGGCCGTTGGCGCTGGGGATGAAGGCGGTGGCGATCGGATCGGGACCGATCTCCAGCCGCTTCAGCGCCTGGACGCGCGGATGGTCGCCGATCACCACCCGCGCCGATCCCTTCTTGAACAGCGAGAAGGAGGCCTTGCCGCGGAAGAAGATGTTGGACTTGAACAGCATGCCGCGGAAGGCGCAGTAGTTGCTCGCCGGCGTGTGGATGGGGAACCAGGGCTTGCCGGGATGGGCGATCTCGGCGTAGAAGGCGAGCTGGCCGTCGAGGTCATATTGGGCGCTGATCTTCGAATCGGTGATCTTGAAGTCGAGGTTGGCCTGGTGCTTGGGCATCCCCCAGATCCCCTTGCCCCCCTTGACCGAGATCTCCGTGCTCACCGGCAGGTCGAAGACATACTGGCCGGTGCCGAAGAGGCCGGTGAACAGGCCGGGCAACAGGCGCGGGGCGGGGCGCTTGCCGTGGGTGCAGGCGATGGCGATGCTGTACTCGATGTACTTGCCGATCGAGGTGTCCAGGTAGTTGACCACGGTCACCACCAGCAGCCCCTTGTTCCAGAGGCGGAATGGGTGGACCTCGTTCCCTTCCAGGAGCTCGGCCGCGCGGTCCGCGTTGATCGGGAAGATGGCCATGAACACCGGCGAATTGGCGCAGTAGACCGGCATCTTGAACGGGATGCCGTCGACCAGCGAGAACCGCCCCTTCTGCTCCTCCAACCGTCGCTCTCCCATGATTTTCTTACCGTCCTCCCTGGCGGATCGACCGCCAATAGACCAGGATCAGGATGCCGGTGAGCAGGTCGAAGCCGGCGACCAGCAGGGATGTCGAGGCAAAGAAGCCGCGGCTGAAACCGATCCCCACGGCGCCGGCGGCGCCCAGCTTCTGGAACGCCGACCAGAGCACGGCCAGCGGATGGTCGGCGTCCGAGATCAGCGCCTGCAGCAGCATGCCGCCGAAGAGCACCATGAACATGCCGACGATGCGGAAGAAGTGCTCGCCCGCCGCGTCGGTCGCGCCGCCCACCACGTGGAGGACGAAGCCCGGCGAGACCACTTGCACGAGCCCGGAGAGCACCGTCGAGGCCGAGATCAGGACCAGGATCCAGTAGAGCCAGTCTTTGCGTTTCATGGCTGGGGCTCCGTTCGATAGGCCTTGAGGCCGAAATAGGCCATCATGGCGAGCCACTGCACCGTCCACAGGGCGACCCGCCATCGGTTGAGCGACATCCAGGGATCGAGGACCGCGCGCAGGCGGGCGGCGTCGGCGATCCCCGCCTCCAGCTCGTGGTTCAGCGGGAAGATCCCCTGGGTGGTCAGCAGCGTCGCCGCGATCACGGCGAGGACGGTGAGGATCGGCCACCAGCGGTAGCGGGTTTTCCATTCGAGATAGATCACCACCAGCGCCGCGGCCAGCATGGCGCCGGTCATATAGGTGAAGAAGTGGGTCGCCGCCTCCACCGGCGGGATCAGGTAGGGCTGATAGTTCGCCGGCGTCAGCGCCTTGGCGGAAGGAAAGGAGAACAGCAGCAGCGACCACCCCGTCCCCAGGTACATGGAGACGCAGAGGAAGAGGAACGCGGCGCTCACGACCAGGACTTTCTGCCTCATGGATCAAACCCCCTCACGGTTCAGGCGCCGGGCGCCGGCCCTTCGTTACGTCCTTTACGCCGTGCGGTCGAGCTCCTCCACCATCCGCGGCAGCACGTCCCGCGCCGCGCGGTCCCCCATGAAGACGTCGAGGTGGCTGTATTCCGGCACCAGGTGGAGCGTGTGGTAGCCCGGCCGCAGGCGGTCGAAGAAGGCGTGGGTGCGGACCTGGCTCTCGGGGAGGAAGCAGCGGTTCTTCTCGCCGGCGAAGAAGGCGAAGCGGGCGTCGGTCCGCGGCGGCGCGGCGGTGAAGTCAGCCGGCAGCTCGGGGAACTTCTCGACGGCGACCAGGTGGCCGGCGGAGACGCAGCGGCTGATCTGCTGGAAGAAGCGCACCGGCACCCAGGCGAACTCGTGCTTGAGCCAGTCGTGGGTCCCCTCGTCGAGGTTCTGGTGGCGCCAGAGCGCCGGGAAGCCGGCGCCGTAGGTGAAGCTGACCTGCTTGCAGACCGGGTTGTGGCACTCGTGGTGGGTGAGGTTGACCCAGCGCTGGATGAAGCGGGCGAGCGGCGTCGGCGCCTCCAGCCCCCACTGGCAGTTCAGCCATTGGGTGATGCGCGCCAGCACCGGCACCGCCAGCTTCAGCTTGACGTTCGACCACCAGGGGACCACCGGATGGAGCGAGACGGCGTTGCTGACGATCGTCCGCACCTCCGGCACCAGGCCGGCCACCGCGGACATCATGAAGCTGGTCGAGCCCTGGCAGTGGATCAGCGCCTTCAGGTGGTCGGCGCCGGTCTCCTTGACGATGGTGCGCACGGCGTAGGGGTGGTCGTGGACGGCGGCCTGGTCGAGTGTCCAGAGGTTGGGCTGGAGGTCGATGCAGGCGCGCCAGTTCTCCAGCCAGACGTCGTAGCCGGCGGCGATCAGCAGGTCGACGATGCCGGTGGCGACCGGCGCGCGGAAGATGTTGGCGCGCACGCCGGCGCCGTGGACGAGGATCACCGGCCCCTTGGTGGGCGGCGTGTCGCCCTGAAGGTGGATGAGGTTCAGCGCCATTCCGTCCCCGGCGGTAAAGGGCACGATCCGCTCGCGGTAGGTCATCGTCGGTCCTCCGGTCTGTTCAGGAGATTCTCCCACACCGGGGCCTTTCTGACAGGCCGGTCATCTCCGCGGCACGACGTAATCCCAGATCCCGCGCGACCAGGTGCCGAAACGGACCAGCTTGGCGGACGGGATCCCCTCGACGCTGAGGTAGCGGCCGACCGGCGCGCCGCCGCCGAGCAGGCTGCGCCAGGTCGACGAGGCGTCGAGGACGTAGGGGCCGGCCTCGGTGGCGGCATAGAGGGACTTGCCGGCGAGGCCGTCGAAGGCGAGGGCCCAGACGGTGGTCGAGGGGAGGCCGCGGTCCAGGCCGGTCCAGGTCACGCCGCCGTCGTGGGTCACCCAGAGCGGCGGGTTGCCGTAGCCGCTCCCCCCGGCGTAGCAGGTGAACGGATCGTCGGGAGCCACGGCCAGCGCGCTGTTCGAGCCGGTGGGGGCCTGCGCGCGCGTGGTGTCCGACTCGGTCCAGGTGGCGCCGTGGTCGCGGGAGTACCAGAGGCGCCCCCGATTGGTCGTGGCGTACCAGACGGCGTGATCGGAGGGCGCGATCGCCAGCGCCGACACGAGGTCGTTGTCGCCCGCCAGGAAGCTCTGCGGCAGCTCGCTCTGCGTGAAGTCGTCGCCCTGCTGATGCTGGACCTTCCAGATGTGGTCGGCGGCGATGTAGACGGTCTCCGGATCGTCCGGATCGGCGGCCGAGGTGGCGAAGAAGCCGACCTGGGTGAAGGGGGGCAGGGGCGCCGAGACCAGCGAGCCGTCGTTGCCGTCGATCAGGGCGACGAAGCCCGCCGCGGCGGTGCTGGTGGGATAGAGGGCGAAGACGTTCGCGAGGTCGTGCGCGGCCGCGGTCAGCCCGGCGTAGTCGCCGCTGATCAGTTGCACGTTGCTCAGCGCGGCTCCCGCCCGGCCATGGGCCGGCACCGAGAGCTGCAGCCCCTGGTCCTGCGAGCCGGCCAGGAAGAGATCCGGGTTCGAGAAGCTACTCCAGGTGCTGTAGAACTGGCCGCTCGGCAGGCCGAGCTGCGTGATGTTCTGCACGCTGGCGCCGCCGTCGCTCGACAGGTAGGTGCCGCCGTCGGTGCTGAGCAGCGCGACCTCGCGGCCGTTGTAGAGGAGGAACTGGATGCCGTTGATGTCCGCGTGGAGCTTGTCGGACGGGCTGCCGTAGTACTCACCCCAGACGTTGATGCGATCGAACGTCCGGCCGCCGTCGGTGGAGCGGAAGCCGTCCACGTTGCCGAACAGGACGAGCTGGGGATCCCGGATGGAGGCGGACAGACTGCCGGCGTAGAGGTCGTCGAACGCATAGTAGTTGGTGCCGGTGAGCGTGAAGCGCTTCTCCCAGTGGACCCCGCCGTCGTCGGAGGCATACAGGCTGTCGGCCATGAACTGGCTGCCCACGGCGGCGTACAGCGTCGGAGCTCCCGCCTCCGAGCCGCGGAGCACCGCGAAATCCAGGGGCGGGCCGTCGATCTGTCCGACCGGGGTGAAGCTGCTCCCATGGTCGGTCGAGATGAGGAGCTGGCCGTGGGAGAGCAGATAGAGAGGGCCCGCGGCGATCCGGCTGGTCCAGATCCCGGGCTGATCCAGGCCGACCCCCGTCCAGACCACAGAGAAGCTGAGGCCCCCGTCCCGCGAGCGCGCCACGATCGGCGAGAAACCGTCCTGCGCGAAGGCCGTCAGGTAGATCGTCCGCTTGTCGAGCCCCTCCTGGATCATCTCGAAGACTCCCAGGAGCGGCGGCAGCCCCTTGGAGGCCGACCAGGTGGCGCCACGGTTGCGGCTGACGTACACCCGGGAGTCGTTGTAACTGGTCACCGCGGCGACCCAGGTCTCCGGCTTCGGGCTCACCAGGAAGCCGTGGACGTAGCCGTTGAGGCTGTCGGTCATGCCCTTCCAGGAGCGCCCCCCGGGCGTGCCGCTGAAGATGCCCCCCTGGCTGGTCGCCACCAGCAGCGTGCGGTTGTCCGGCGCGAGGGCGACGAGGGCCGTGGCGCCGGTCATGTTGACCGGACCGCGCTCGTGCCAGACCGGCTTGGCGGCGGCGGCCTTACCCTCCGAAATCGCGAGGTTCATCGCCGCCACCCGCGCCAGGGCGGCCTGCAGGTTCGCCGCCTCGATCGCGTGCCAGTCATAGCCCGGCGCCGCGCGGTGGCGGTCGGCGATCCAGCGCGCCAGCCGCTCGCGGCGCGAGTCGCCGGCGCCGCCTTCGTCACCGTCCCCAGCCGCCGGCGGCAAGCCGAGGGCCAGCCGGTGGCCGTGGACCACGAGGGTGCGGAGTGGCGCCGCCGGGCGGCGCGCGGAGTGGCCGCCACCGGCGGTCAGCGCCAGCAGGAGCACAGTGCCGGCAGTCAGGCGGGTGAGCTGCATCCAGATTCCTCCTTCAAGGCCTTGATGGGATTCTCCCACATCTCCTGTCGACTGGGCGCGCCGCAACTCCCCGGCCTCCAATCTCGTACAGGTATACTCGAACGGTTCGGAAGTACCCTGAAGTCTTCCGGGAGGATCAATTGAGCAAGGATCGCGCGACGGGCCGGGATATCGTGCTCGCCATCGG
>DASWQX010000596.1:0-8270 GCA_036403495.1 Thermoanaerobaculia bacterium | reverse complement strand
TTTCTGGAGAGCAGGCCGGCGACCTGCGTACCTATTGAACTGTCCAGCTTGCCAGGGTCTCGTCCGGCGGCCATGGTTGGAAAATTCCGTCGGCCAGTCTTGAAGGCCGACCGGCATACGACCGCCTGCGGCAGGATCTGGAGCTGAGCTGTCGGATTAGCACGAAGGCTTCGAGTTTCACCCTCCGGGCCATTAAGGCTCGGAGCCTTGAGCGAAAGGAGTGTTGTATGTACAACCCGCAGACTTTTGGCAGCACGGGAGGACTGTTGGGGCGCCTGCGCCGGCCGCCGCATCTGGGCGGCGGGCTGGTGGCCGACCTCAAGCCCGAGCGCGTGCAGGAGTGGCTGACGGCGCGTCCGGACTGGCGGCTGGTCCTGCGCGGCAAGGGGCTCACGCGAGCCAAGGAGCTCTCGACCGTGACGGCCGCGACGGTCTACGGCACGCTCGTCGCCCACCTCGCGGCGGTGGCGGAGCTGCCGGCCAAGGTGGTCCTCTGCGGCTGCCGGGTGGAGATCACGCTGATCTCCGGCCGCCACCACGATGGCCTCTACCCCCTGACCGAGGACGTGCTCGACCTCGCCGGCCAGATTGGCTGACCGGCGGACCCGATCGAAAAGACGCATCACGCAACGAAAACGAAAGGAAAGAACCATGGACAACAATTCGTACGCGGACATGTTTCGGAACTGGGAGAAGCTTCTGAACTCCTCCAATGAGAACGCCGCGCTGCTTCCCGGCTTCGAGCCGTTCCGGGACGCGCTGGCGGCCTCCCTCGCCAACACCAAGGCGCTCAAGGATTCTCAGGAGAGTTTCGAGGGGAACCGCCAGGCGATGACCCAGCAGGTGCAGCAGGCGGTCGTGGACGGCTGGAAAGTGGCGCGCAAGCTGCGAGCGCTGGTGAAGGCTCATCTCGGTCCCAACAGCGAGCACCTGGTGCAGTTCGACATCCAGCCCATCCGCAAGCGGCCGCGCAAGGCGAAGCCGGCCGTAACGCCGCCGCCCGCCGTCGAAACGCCGCAGACGCACGTCGAGAGCAAGTAGACGTCCAACCCTGATCGAACGAAAGGAGAATGAAAATGTCGAGAAAGAAGAAGCCCGCCGGGGCGAACCGGAATCCCACCGCACCGTGAGGTAGCCATCAGGCCTGAAGCCGGGGGCGTCGGTTCGGACGCCCCCGGTGTTTTGAACGGGGGAAATGGTTCTTTGAAAACTGACGGAAATGAAACGGCTCCTTGCATGGGGGCTCTCCCTTTGGCCATGGGGGAGAGCCCTGATTTTTTGGTGTTCTGCTGAGAGTCCGGAGCTTTGAATTGCCCCACAAGGGGCAAAGGCATGTAGCCTGGGGCGCGAGCCCCAGGAAGGGGAGCCAATCGAACCCCAAGCCCCGGAGGGGCGACGGCACATCGCTCCGAGGAAAACTGCCGTCGCCCCTCCGGGGCTCAGGATTGGTTGTGAATCCGTCGACCTGGGGCTTACGCCCCTAGGCTACATGCCTGGGCTCCTTCGGAGCCTAAATCAGGGCAACCTGTGCCCTTGCGGAGCCGGCATTCAGACCCCCTTTGAGGCGAGGCGACCTTTCCAGCGATACATTGCGTGTCTGTTCGCGTGGGAGCTTCGAGGAGGCGCGGCAACGCGCGCCTCCCCTGTTGTCGTTCGCTGGCTGCCGCTCAGTGGCAGGTCGTATTGAGCGCCACGTAGCTGGCGTTGTAGGCGCCGGCGCAGGCGACGGGGGAGCCGAGGACGCCTCCGGCGATGCGGCTGGCTCCGACGAAGACGGGAGTGCTGGAGGCGTTGATGCTGTCGGTGGTGCCGGTCACCTCGCATTGATTGAAGCTGATGCCGCCGGTGGAGGCCGACGAGAAGAAGCCGTTGGAGTTGGCGCCGGTCGCCTTCAGGTAGGTGGTCTTCACATTGAAGACGCCGCCCGTGCCGCCGTAGAAGACGATGCCGTCGGTGAAGGTGGCACCGCTGACGTTCACGGTCGAGCCGGTGAGCAGGTAGGTCTGCCCGGAACCGAAATTGTCGACGTAGATCCCATAGCCGCCCGCGCTGCTGGCGGTGACCGAGATCTCGAGGTCGCGGAGCTCCTGCGGCGCCGCGACGCCGTCGCTGTAGATCCCGTAGGCATAGGAGCCGCCGCCCGTGACGTTGATCACCGTGCGCTTGACGACGGGACGGGCGTTGGTGCTGGTGGTGCCGATGCCATAGGACTGCGAGCCGGCGCCGGTGACGTTGATCGTCAGGTTCTGGAGGATGGGGCTGCCGGAGATGTTGCGGATTCCCCAGTTGTTCGAGGCGCTGCCGGCGATGACCGTGACGTCGCGGATGCTGGTGTTGGCTCCCGACGGCACATAGATGCCGACCGAGGAGATCTGACCGGAGCCCAGGCTCACCACCTGGAGGTTGCGCAGCTCCGCCGCCGAGGCCGCCCGGATGATCGCGGTGGTATAGCTGGAGTCGCTGTTGCCCGGTCCTTGAAGGCTCGTCGATCCCTGGCCGGACCCTTCGATGTCTACGTACGATTTCATCACCAGCGGAGTGGATCCCAGGTTGTACACGCCGGGATCGATCTTGATCACGTAAGGATTGGCCGCCGAGGCGCCGGCGATTCCGGCCAGGGCATTGAGCAGCGCCGTGCCGCTCGCCGTTGGGCTGCCGGCGACCGGGCTGACTTGAACGGTGGTGGGCTGGGCGAACGCGGTTCCCGCCGCGAGCAAGAAGAGAATCGCGAGACCGTAAACGGATTTCCGCAGCATGAGAAAAGCTCCTTGATGGAAAGTTGATCGGTTGATCGGAAGGCTCGGTGCTTGCCTTCCCATGAGCAGATGCGGAACGATGGGGCGGCAGGGGACATTCGGAAGGAGGAAGGATGAGCAAGGGAGGGTTTTCGGCGGCGCGGCTCGGACGCATCCACGACGTCATGGCCGGATACGTCGAGCGCGGCGTCGTGCCGGGGCTCGTCACGCTGGTCAGCCGGCGGGGCGAGGCGCACGTGGAGGCGATCGGTACGAAAGCGATCGATGGCAGTGAGCCGATGCGGCGCGACACGATCTTCCGGATCACGTCGATGACCAAGCCGGTCACGGCCGTGGCGGCGATGATCCTGGTGGAGGAGTGCAGGCTGCGGCTGGACGATCCGGTGGACCGTCTGCTGCCGGAGCTGGCGGATCGCCGGGTGCTGAAGAGCGTGGACGGACCGCTCGACGACACGGTGCCCGCGAACCGGCCGATCACCGTGCGCGACCTGCTCACTTTCCGTCTGGGCTTCGGCATGCTGATGCGGCCGTCGGAATCGACCCCGATTCAGCGGGCCCAGGTCGAGCAAGAGCTCAGGAGCATCGGACCGCCGATGCCGCCGATACCGCACGCGCCCGACGAGTGGATGCGCCGGCTGGGGACGCTACCGCTGATGTTCCAGCCGGGCGAGCGGTGGCTCTACAACACAGGGGCGCACGTGCTGGGGGTGCTGATCGCGCGCGCATCCGGCCAGCCGCTGGAGGACTTCTTCAGCGAACGCATCTTCGAGCCGCTCGGCATGAAGGACACCGGGTTCAGCGTGCCGGCGGCGAAGTTCGACCGCTTCGCGAGCTGCTATCGCGCGGGCGAGACCGGTGAGCTTGCGCTCCAGGACGGCGTCGAGGAGAGCCAGTGGAGCCGGCCGCCGATCTTTCCGGACGCCGCTGCGGGACTGGTCTCGACGGTCGGCGACTATCTCGCGTTCGGCCAGATGTTGCTGAATCAGGGATCGCTCGGCGATGAACGTGTTCTATCCCGGCTCTCAGTGGAGGCGATGACGACCGATCAGATGAGGCCCGGGCAGGCGGTGGGGGCCGAATTCCTTCCCGGCGAAGGCGCGGGGTGGGGCTTCGGCGTATCGATCGTGAACCGGCGCGACAGCTTGTATACGGTGCCCGGGTCGTACGGCTGGAACGGCGGCTTCGGCACCTGCTGGTCCAACGATCCGGAGGAGGGCATGGTCACGATCCTGATGACTCAGCGGCTCTGGGATTCGCCCAGCCCGCCGGAGATCCTGCGCGACTTCCTGACCTCGGCCTACCAGGCGATCGGAGACTGAACGGAAGGTCCGCGAAAAAAAGTTTGGCGGCCGTGTCGATTCAGGGCCCCCTCGTTCGACGTCCTGATAGAGCCAGGGCTTTTCGCCGGCTCCCAACCGACAGGAGACAACGACGATGCGATTCATGGTGATAGTCAAGGCGACGAAGGACTCCGAAGCGGGCGTTTACCCCAGCCAGGAGCTGATAACCGCGATGATGAACTTCAACGAGGAGCTGGTGAAGGCCGGCGTGCTTGTGGCGGCCGACGGGCTCCATCCGAGCTCGAGGGGGGCGCGGGTCAGATTCTCCGGCGACCAGCGGACGGTGATCGACGGTCCTTTCGCGGAGACGAAGGAGCTGGTCGCCGGTTTCTGGCTCTGGCAACTGAAGTCGATGGAAGAGGCGATCGAGTGGGTGAAGCGCTGCCCCAATCCCATGGAGGGAGAGAGCGAGCTCGAGATCCGCCAGGTCGTCGAGATGGAGGACTTCCCCGACGTCACACCCGAGATGCTGGCGCAGGAAGAGCGCATGCGCGCCGAAGTCGCCGAACAGCAGAAAAAGTAACCACCTTCCATCTTGCGCTGGGCGGGGCGGAGATGGTCTGATCGGGAGCCATGACGACTCCCGAAGCTCATTCCGAACCTCGTCCCGATCCGCATCGCGACACTCATCGCACGATCGACGCGGTCTGGCGGATCGAGTCGGCCCGGCTCATCGCCGGCCTCGCGCGGATCGTGCGCGACGTCGGCCTCGCCGAGGAGCTGGCGCAGGACGCTCTCGTCGTCGCCCTGGAAAAGTGGCCCGAGTCGGGCGTTCCGGACAATCCGGGCGCCTGGCTGATGGCTACCGCCAAGCACCGGGCGATCGACCAGCTACGCCGGGGCCAGCTCCTGGAGCGCAAACACGCGGAGCTCGGCCGCGAGCTCGAAGAGGCCAGGGAGGCAGATCTCGTGGCATTGCACGAGGCGCTCGACGACGACATCGGCGACGATCTCCTGCGGCTGGTCTTCAGCGCCTGCCATCCCGTGCTCTCCTCCGAGGCGAGGACGGCGCTCACGCTCCGCCTGCTGGGCGGCCTCACCACCGAGGAGATCGCGCGGGCGTACCTGGTGCCCGAGCCCACCATCGCCCAGCGGATCGTGCGCGCCAAGCGGACGCTCCGCGAGGCCGGCGTGCCGTTCGAGGTCCCGCGCGGCCGCGAGCTCGCCGACCGGCTGTCGTCGGTGCTCGAGGTGATCTATCTGATCTTCAACGAGGGGTACGCGGCGACCGCCGGCGACGACTGGATGCGTCCCGGCCTCTGCGAGGACGCGCTCCGCCTCGGCCGCATCCTCGCCGGCCTGCTGCCGAAGGAGCCGGAGGTCCATGGGCTCGTGGGGCTGATGGAGATCCAGGCGTCGCGATCGCGGGCGCGGGTCGGTCCAGGAGGAGAGCCGGTGCTGCTGCTCGACCAGAACCGCGGGCGCTGGGACCGGATCCTCATTCAACGTGGCCTCGCGGCGCTCGCGCGGGCCGAGGCCTTGAGCGGCGCGCGGGGGCCGTACGCGCTGCAGGCCGCCATCGCCGCCTGCCACGGGCGGGCGCTGACGCCGGAGGCGACCGACTGGCCGCGCATCGCGGCGCTCTACGCGACGCTCGCCGAGGTGGTGCCGTCGCCCGTGGTGGAGCTGAACCGTGCGATGGCCGTCGCGATGGCGTCCGGTCCGGCGGCGGGCCTCGCGATCGTCGACGCCTTGACCGCGGAGCCCGCGCTCGCCGGCTACCACCTGTTGCCGAGCGCCCGCGGCGATCTGCTTGCCAAGCTCGGCCGCTTCGACGAGGCCCGGGTGGAGTTCGAGCGCGCGGCGTCGCTGACCCGCAACGTCCGCGAGCGCGACTTGTTGAGGGCCCGCGCGGAAGCGTTGTCGAAATCCGGAGACCCCGAACGACTACCTGGTGTTACCGGCCCGACGATGGGCCCGACAACACCAAGGAGAACGCCATGAAATACCTCTGCCTGGCCTTCGGAAGCGAAGAGAAGTTCAACGCCCTGTCGAAGAGCGAGCTGGACGCTCTCATCGCCGACTGTCAGACCTACGACGCGGAGCTCCAGAAGACCGGCCACCTGGTCTCCGGCATGAGCCTCGCGTGGGAGTCCACCACGCTGCGGCTGCGCAACGGCAAGCTGTCGATCACCGATGGGCCCTTCGCGGCGACCAAGGAGGTGGTGGGCGGGCTGGTCATCATCGAGGCCCGGGACCTGAACGAGGCGATCCAGGTGGCCTCGCTCCATCCGGCCGCGCGCATGGGCGAGGAGCTGGGTTGGGGTGTTGAGGTGCGGCCGGTCGAGGATATGCCGCCCTGCAAGATGAGCCCGGAAGAGCGCGGGTAAGACGGCGATGGGCGAGGATGGGGATCTCCGCGAACAGGTCGATGAGGTCTACCGCGCCGAGTCGCGCCGCGTCCTCGCCACGCTGATCCGTCTCCTCGGCGACTTCGACCTCGCCGAGGAGGCGCTGCACGACGCCTTCGCCGCGGCGCTGGAACGCTGGCCGCGCGAGGGGCTCCCCGCGAATCCACGAGGGTGGCTGGTGTCGGCCGGCCGCTTCAAAGCGATCGACCGCATCCGCCGGCGGGCCCGCTTCGATACCTACGTGGCGGAGCTCGCCGAGCGGGCCGGCGCAGAGGCCGGTTGGAGCCCGGAAGATCCCGAGGATCTGGAGGACGACCGGCTGCGTCTGATCTTCACCTGCTGCCATCCGCTCCTGCCGCCGGACGCCCAGGTGGCGCTGACGCTCCGGCAGGTCTGCGGTCTCACCACCGAGGAGATCGCGCGCGCCTTCCTGATCGGCCCGTCGACCGTCGCCCAGCGCATCGTGCGCGCCAAGGCGAAGATCCGCGACGCGCGCATCCCCTACGCGGTGCCGCCACTGGCCGAGTTGCCGGAGCGGCTCGACGCCGTGCTCCAGGTCATTTACCTGGTCTTCAACGAGGGGTACTCGGCCTCGTCGGGGGACGCGCTGACGCGCGCCGACCTTTCCGGCGAGGCGATCCGCCTGGGTCGCTTGCTGGTCGAGCTGCTGCCCGAGCCCGAGGCGGTGGGACTGCTGGGATTGATGCTGCTACAGGAGTCGCGCCGCGCCGCGCGCACCTCGTCGGACGGGGAGCTGGTGCTGCTGGACGACCAGGACCGTGGGCTCTGGAACCGCGAGCAGATCGCGGAAGGATCGGCGCTGGTGGAGAGGGCGCTGCGGTCGCGCCGGTTCGGCCCCTACACCCTCCAGGGCGCCATCGCCGCCGTCCATGCCGAGGCGCCGGACGCCGCCGCGACCGACTGGGCGCAGATCGTCGGCCTGCACAACGTGCTGGCGCCGGCGGACCGGTCGCCGGTGGTCGAGCTGAACCGCGCCGTGGCGATCGCCATGCGCGACGGTCCGGCGGCCGGGCTCGCCCGGATCGACGCCATCCTGGCGCGCGGCGATCTGGACGACTACCACTTGGCGCACGCGGCGCGGGCGGATCTGTATAGGCGTCTGGGGAGGACGGCGGAAGCGCGGGCGGCCTATGAACGGGCGCTCGAGCTGGCGCGGCAGGAGCCGGAACGGCGGTTTTTGGCGCGGCGGTTGAGGGAGTTGACGAATTGAACAAGGAGAGCCGATGTCGAGAGAGGACCCGAAAGACGAGATCGAGGAGCAATTCTGGGAGCATGTCGACGCTTACGACAGCGCGGAGCCCCAGCCCTTGTCGGATGTTCTGAATGAGGCTGGCGTGGCGTTGAAGGCGGCAGACGAGATGGACGACGCGCAGCTCAACACCAAGTTGTGGGAGGTCATCCACAGTTTGGCCCTGCTGGGAGTCTTCCTCCACAACACCAACCATCTGAGCGACCGGCAGCTTTATGTCGAATTGTGGGACGAGATCTTCGGCGAGCCCATGGTGCTGATGCCGGACAATACGGACTACGCCTGTCATATCGACCTGGTCAGCAGCGGGAGCGAAGAGCATACCCATCTGTACATGAAGTATTACGCGGACGAAGAGGCTCGCCGGCAGTGGCTGAAAGATTGGCCGGAGGACGACATGCCAGATCACGAAGACCCGCCGTACGATCGCGACCGCTCACTGCCGCAGGCCGAATCCAGGCGCGACGGTTCCCGTGATGTGATGTAAGGACCTAAGAGCCAATCCCTTGTATACATCTCCTCGCTTCGATCGGCTTCGCGGCCTTCGACCTCA
>DASWQX010000595.1:0-9751 GCA_036403495.1 Thermoanaerobaculia bacterium | reverse complement strand
GCCCTGCGCGGCCGGTGTGCTCCTCTGCGCCCTGCTCCTGCCGCGTTTCGTGGGGTACGACGCGCGGGCGGTCCCTACGACAACAACAACTCCAACTCCTCCCGCCCCAGCCCCGCGAGCAGGCTCCGGTCCGCCTGGATGACGGCGTCGGCGAGGTCGCGCTTGGATTTCTGGAGCTCCAGGATCTTCTCCTCGACCGTGTCGCGGGCCACGATGCGGCTGGCGAAGACGGGGCGGATCTGGCCGATGCGGTGCGCGCGGTCGATCGCCTGGGCTTCGACGGCGGGATTCCACCAGGGATCGAGCAGATAGACGTAGTCGGCGGCGGTGAGGTTGAGCCCCAGCCCGCCCGCCTTCAGGCTGATCAGGAAGAGCTGGCAGCCGGGGTCGGACTGGAAGGCCTCCACCTTCTCCTGGCGGTCGCGGGTGTGGCCGTCGAGATAGAGGTAGGGGACGGCCGCGGCGTCGAGCTGCTCGCGCAGGATGGCGAGGAAGCTGGTGAACTGCGAGAACACCAGCGCCTTGTGCCCCTCCTCCAGCACCTCGCGGAGCTGCGGCACCAGGAGGTCGAGCTTGGCCGAGGGCTCCCCCTTGCGCCTGGGGTCGAGGAGGCCGGGGTGGCAGGCGGCCTGGCGCAGGCGGAGGAGGGCTTCAAGGACCAGGATCTTCGAGCGCCCCAACCCCTGCTGACCGATGCGGGCGCCGAGCGAGTGGCGGTAGTGGTCCCGCAGCTCGTCGTAGAGCTTGCGCTGCCGGGAGGGCAGCACGCAGTAGATCGTCTGCTCCAGCTTGGGCGGCAGCTCCGGCGCCACCGCGTCCTTGGTGCGGCGGAGGATCAGGGGGCGCAGGGCGCGGGCGAGCATGCCGCGGTTCTCCGAGCCGGTGGCGCGCAGCTCGTCGGCGTGCTGGCGGAAGGTGGGGGAGGCGCCGAGGAAGCCGGGGTTGAGGAACTCCAGCAGGCTCCAGAGCTCGCCGATGTGGTTCTCGATCGGCGTGCCGGTGAGCGCCAGCCGGTGGCGGCCGCGCAGCAGGCGGGAAGCCTTGGCGGTCTGGCTGTCCGAGTTCTTGATCGCCTGCGCCTCGTCGAGGATCAGGTAGTCGAACTCCACCTCGCGCAGCGCCGCGACGTCCTTGCGCAGCGTTCCGTAGGTGGTCAGCACCACGTCGCATTCCGCGAAGGCAGCCCCCTGCCGCGCGCGCTCGCCGCGGTCGTTGCCCGTGTAGTCCAGCACCCGCAGGCGCGGCGTGAAGTGCCCCGCCTCGGCGATCCAGTTGAACACCAGCGAGCGCGGCACCACCACCAGCGACGGCGGGAGCTTTTCCTCCCTCTCGCGAAGCTCGCGGCGGGATTCGAGCAGGGCCAGCACCTGGACCGTCTTGCCGAGCCCCATGTCGTCCGCCAGGCAGCCGCCGAACCCCATCTCGCGCAGGAAGTGGAGCCACCCCAGGCCGGTGCGCTGATAGCCGCGCAGCTCGCCCTGGAACCCCGGCGGCGCCTCGGCCGGCGCGATCCCCTTGAAGTCGGCGAGACGCCCGCGGGCGCGCTCGAAGGCCTCGTCGCAGGAGGTCGAGGCGAAATCCATGGACTCGTCCGCCAGCCAGGCGTCGAGCAGCACCGCCTGGACCGAGCGGAAGCGGACGCTCGCCCCCTCCGCGGTGCCCAGCCGGGCGATCGGCGCGAACGTCTTCGTCCACTCCTCGGGGAGGACGCCCAAGGTGCCGTCGCCGAGGGCGATGTAGCGGACCCCCTTGCGGATCGCCTCGAGGATCCTGGGGAGCGGCACCGACTGCCCCTCGAAGTCCGCCTCGCCTTCGAGGTCGAACCAGTCGACGCCCGAGGAGACCGACATCTTGAAGCGGCCGGCCGAGCGGTAGAGCCTCCCCTCGGCCTCCACCGCCCATCCCTCGGCGAGGAGGGCGGCGACCGCCGAGGGGATCCGGTTGGCGGCGATCTGCAGTCCCGGCGGCCCGGAGGCGTAGGGGTCCACGTCCGGGCGGGCGCCCAGCTCGCGGAGGCGGCCCTCGCTGCGCGCCTCGGCGTCGCGGTCGCGCAACAGGAATCGCCGCTCCGCGGGCTCGTAGAGCCCCCGCTGCGGCGAGCTGGGGGCCACCTCGTGTCCCTCATAGAGGAAGGAGAGCTGGGCGCGCGGCGGGCTGCGGGTCCAGCGCGGGGGGAGCAGGCGGAGGAACGGCCGGGGGACGCCGGGGGCCGCCTCGAAGCGCATCGAATCCGGAAGGTCGAGGGGCGGCAGCGGGTCCGCGGAGAGCAGGCGCCCCAGCAGCTCGTCGCGCTCGCCGGCGGGGACGCGCAGGGCGTTCGTGGGATCGAGCAGCGCCGTCCAGCGCGCACCCCCCTCGGCGACGCGGGCCAGACGGTCGCCGGCGAGCAGGAATCCCGACTCGCCGAGCACGACCGGCGGCGATCCGCCCGCCAGCCGCTCGTCCCCCCGGCGCAGGGCGGCGCGCAGGACGATCTCGCCGGACGGCTCCTCGCGCACCTCCAGCCAGACCTCCCAGGGCGGCCCGTCGTCCCAGATCACCGGCGCGCCGACCTTCATCTCCTTGCCCGGGCGGGTCCAGAAGCGGTCCGTGGCGCCGAGCTGGGGCACCAGGACCTCCGCCGCCACCGGGGCGATCGGGCAGACCGTGGGCACCTGATAGGAGTAGCCCGAGTACCACTTGCTGGCGCCCCCCTCGGCCGCCGCGAGGATCAGCAGGGAGAGCAGGCCGCGGTCGGGCTCGGCGAGCCGCGGCACGGCCTCGCGGGTCAGGCTGATCGGGGCGACCGCCTGCCACGAGCCCGCGGGCCCCCGGCGGCCGGTCATCACCCGCAAGGTGAGCCGCTGGCTCTTGAGCGTGGTGGGGACGTCCAAGAGATAGAGGATTTCCTTGCCGTCCGACAGCGCGAGGGGACCCGGACCGGCGAGAGGGCGCGCGGCGAGCTCGCTCAGACGGTCGCGCCAGGTGGGGGGAGCCGGCGGGACCGGCATCCACCGCTCCTTCGCCTCGCTCGGCAGCTTCAGCTTGCGGGGCACGTCGCCATAGGGACCCCGCAGCCCCTTCCGCTCGTCCGCGGCGAGGACCGCCGCCCACACGTGCTTGCAGAGGACGCCGCCGGCGAAGAACGGGCACGAGCAGCGGGCCCAGACGGTGTCCTCCTCGCGGGTGAGGGAAACGTCGTACGTCTCCGTCCCCGACACCTCCGCCCGTACCGCCTCCGGCCCGCACTCCGTGAGCCGCACCCGCTCAGCTTGAAAGTACTCCCGCCCCCGCTCGCGGACCCGCCAGTCGACCAGGTGAGCGAGCATCGCGGCAAGGGTCATTGGAAGGCATGCTAGCAATTCCGGGATTCGAGGACAAAGGGAGGCACCCGCCCGCGGCCCCCCTCCTCTCCCGGTGAGGGAGGGAGCGCCACCGCCGGCGGCAGGGCGCCGGCTTCGACCAGCCTCGGAATGGCGGCGGCGATGTCGGAGTTCATGGGGAGCTCGGGTGAATCTTACTCTGCCGGACGGTCTTTGGTGGCGATCCTGCCTGGCCGGGCTGAAGGCCCGGGATTATTCAGCCCAGGGCAACGCCCTGGGTACCGGGCATCCAATCGTATCCGGTGCGGCCTGAAGGGCCGCGATAGGTGGCGTTGGTTATCGCGGCCCTTCAGGCCGCACCGAACGGCTACCGATCGCAAACCCAGGGCGTTGCCCTGGGCTGAATAATCCCGGGCCTTCAGCCCGGAGAAACCACGACTGGACCTCCCTTTGTCTTGCTCCCTCTTCTCCCGGTGAGGGAGGGCGGGAGGGGACGGGAGAAGAGGGCTGGGGTGATGAGGGCCAACGCCACAGCCAAGAGCCCCGTCACTCGAGAGAGTCGATCGCGGCCCAGAGGGAGTCGAGATCGAGCGTCAGCCCCTCACAGCCGGGGACCGTCTCCAGGACGCCCGTGCTCGCTCCCAGGACGTGGATGTACCGGCCCTGGGGATCGAGCTGAAGGATCTCCAGGCTGCGCAACTGGGGATCGAGCAACCAGTACCAGGCCACGCCGAAAGCCGCATAGTCCGCCGTCTTTTCGACCCGATCCCGCCGGCCGTCGCGGGGCGTCGCCGAGACGACCTCGACGGCGATGTCGGGCGGTACGCGGATCAAGCCGCGGGCTGGAGGCCGGCGGCTGTCCGGAAAGTAGACGGTGAGGTCAGGTTTCCGGCCGCGTCCGGAGCCGACCGCGAACTTGGCGTTCGAGCCAGCCACCAGACCGCCCTGCGGGGAGATCCAGTTGCCGAGAATCTGTCCCAGAATCGCGACCAGCAGCTCGTGAAGGTAGTCGGGCGCCTCTTCTTCCTCCAGACGTCCATCCACGAGCTCGCCGGGCTGGTCCTCGGGCAGGCCGAACCATTCGTCGAGCGAAAGCTCGGACGCGGCGTGCGGCCCGCTCGGAATCCGATCGCTCATGGGGGCAGCCGCAGCTCTGCCTCAATCGAAGCCGCGAGCGCTTCACCCTTAGCGATCCAGGCACGCACTTCCTCCTCCGTGGCGCCGAGCAGGGTTCCGGGCTCGGCCCGCAGCCGATCGAGAAGGGGGAGAGCCGCGGGGAGCCGGTCCGCGATCCAGGATTTGGGGACAGGCTGGGAATCGGAGACGTCCAGGCCCTCCATCCGCGCGCGGGCCTGGAGGCCGAGCTCGACGCCTTCGCGAAGGGCGGGAAGGCCTTCGACGGCGAATCCGCCTCCGGCCAGGACGATCGCCATGCGGATCTTCCGCTCGGCCTGGGCGAAGGTCGCGCGGGCGGCAGACAGCCGGCGCTCGCGTTGCGGATCCCGCTCCGGTCCGGGAGCCGGCGCGGAGTGGAGCAGGCGGCGGCCTTCCGCCGGGAAGCTCAACACGCCGGACGCGACGAGCCTCTCCAGCGCTTCGTAGGCGGCTCGATCGAGCAGCTCCAGGACGGGCGGAGATGTGGCCCCGTCGAAATGCCGGTTCAGGATCTCCTCGACCCGCGGACGCTCGGCGGCATCTTCGGCGACCACGAGAAGAACCTCCCGGCCGTCGCGGCCGGAATGGGTTTCGAGCCGCACCAGACGCTCTCCGAGCTCGGTCCGCAGCTCGCCGCCGAGAGATTCCCAGGGATCGGCGGCCGGCGCCGGCGCGGAAGGCGCGCCGGTGAGGCCGGTCAGGGTTTCCAGCCTCTCGACCAGCGCCTTGCGGCCCGAGGGGAGAGGCATCTCGGAGAGGTCCCCCCGGCCGTCGACGACGCTGTCGGCCAGCCTCTGCTTGCCGGCGAGGAGGGGGATCATCCGGTGCTCGATGGTGCCCCCGGACACCAGATAGAGGACGCGGACCGGTCGTGTCTGGTGCTTGCGCCAGGCGCGGGCGATGCGCTGCTCCAGGCGGGCCGGATTCCAGGGGAGGTCGAGGTTGATCACCACGTTGGCCGCCTGGAGGTTGAGCCCCACGCCTCCCGAGTCGGTGGAGAGGAAGAGGCGGCAATCGGGGTCCTCCTTGAACCGGCGGACCTCCTCGCGGCGCCGCGGCAGGGGCACCGAGCCGGTGTGCCAGGCGAAGCCCGTCTCCATCTCCTGGACCGTCTCGCGGACCAGGTCGAGCATCCGCTCCCATTCGGAGAAGATCAGGATCTTGGTGCCGGGCTCGGTGAGGAGCTCGTCCAGGATCTCCCGCAGCTCCGTGAGCTTGGGGCAGACGCGGCACTCGGAGTCGAGGATGTAGGGGGTGTCGCAGACCATCCGCATGCAGGCGAGCCAGCGCTGGAGCTGCTCGAATTCCTTGGGGAGGAGGGGGCGGCGGCGGGCCTCGGCGAGGATCTGAGCGACCCGCCGTTCGTATTCGGCGTAGCGGGGGATCTGCTCGTCCTCCAGGGGGACGAAGTAGTGCTTGTCCAACCGGCCCGGGAGCTGCCCCTCGACCTCGTCCTTGCGGCGGCGCAGCAGGACGGGCGCGAGCCGCCGGTGGAGCTCGTCGAGGTTCCGGTAGCCGGCGGGCCGGCCGCGCTCGTCGAGACGGTAGAACTCGCGGTTGAAGCGGAAGAGGGGGCCGAGCAGGGAGGGATCGAGGAACTGCACGATCGAGTAGATCTCGTCGATGCGGTTCTCCAGCGGCGTGCCGGTGAGGACGAAGGCGTAGGGGCTGCGCAGGCGTTTGACGGCCTGGGCGGTGCGGCTCTGCCAGTTCTTGATCCGCTGGGCCTCGTCGAGGATGATCACGTCCGGGGCGAGCCGCTGCTGCACGGCGTCGGCGTCGATGAGGATCTGCTCGTAGTTGGCGAGATAGAAGAACGCGCCCTCGCCAGCGTCCTCACTGTATTGGGCCAGCCGCTGAGCGCGGGGGCCGGCGATGATCCGCGAGGGCAGGCCGGTGAAGCGGGCGATCTGATCCTCCCACTCGCCCTTAAGGGAGGCCGGACAGACGACCAGCACGCGCTCGACGCCGCGCAGGCGCCGGAGCAGCTCGCAGGCGGCGATGGCCTGCACCGTCTTGCCGAGCCCCATCTCGTCCGCCAGCAACGCCCGCTCGGTAAAGGCCAGGTGGAGCACGCCCTCCTGCTGGTAGGGATAGAGGGGGACGTTGACCACGTCCAGGGAGGCCCGGCCGGCCTGGACCTCGGCGAGGAAGCGCTCGCGGGCCGTCTGGCGCGAGGCCTTGCGGCGCTGCTCCTCGACCCAGGGGAGGAGATGCCGCGAGAGCCGGATTTCCGCCCGGACCTGCGGCGAGGCGGCGGCCAGCGCCCGGGCCAGGGCGGGAAGGCGGACCAGCGGATCGCCGCGCAGAGCCCCCTTGGTGGTGAAGTAGCGGTCCGCCAGGATCATCGCCCTGGAGGCGTCGG
Source organism: Thermoanaerobaculia bacterium (assembly GCA_036403495.1). Classification (GTDB taxonomy): domain Bacteria; phylum Acidobacteriota; class Thermoanaerobaculia; order Multivoradales; family UBA5704; genus DATARR01. Next base: position 2,929 of record DASWQX010000595.1, on the reverse strand, counting down.
GGCGCTCCAGCCCCTGCGCTCTCACCTCGGGCCGTTCGCCGGTGCGCCGGAGGAAGACCTCGATCCTGGGCTTGGCCGTCTGCCGGGCCGTCCCCACCCGCGCCAGGACGGCCTCGACGTGCTTGCAGGTGCCGAGGCCGTTGACCTCGTAATCCGGGCAGCCGCAAGAGTTGTCGCGTTCGGCGAGAGAGCGGATCTCGACCTCGTACGAGGAGCCCGTCTCCGACGAGACCCGGAATGTCCCAAAGACGGGGTGCTCAGGCTCGAGCGCCTCCACGGCGAGCACCTCGCCGGCCGCCCGCTGCCGGCGCCGCTCGATCTCGTCCTCGTCGGTAGTGCGCCACCCCTGGGAGGGTCGGAGGGTCTTCTTGCGCCCCTTGGGGGAGGGGTCGACAGCGGTCCGGGTTCTCGGCATGCCGCATTTTTTACCACAGGGTTCCCGGTGGACGGAACCCCTTGTTCTCAAGACATGTCTGGGGATGGGGCGAGATCCCAGGGCCGCGGACGCTACAGCTCGTCGATGCAGGCCAGCCGGATACCTCGCCGCTCGGTCTGCCTCTGAGCTATCCTTCATCGCTAAAGACGCCAGAGCGTGCCTCTCCGACATGGCAATACGCGACGGCACTCCTCCGGGAGAGACTCCAATGGCCAAAGTTCCGAAGCAGAAGCCCAAGTCACCAGTCCGGCGCTCCGGCCCGGAAGGATTGCGCAGCTTCCTGGCAACCTTGGAGAAGGACCGTCTCGTGGATCTGCTGTTCAACCAAGCCCTGGGAGACCAACGTCTATTCCGCAAATTGGATCTCGAGCGGTCGCAGGGAAAGGGCCGGGGGGCGAATCTCGCCGCGATCCGGCGAAACCTCACGGCTGCCTTCGATCCAGGAGACGTCGACTCCTACCAGGAAGTCTATGGCTACGCTGAAGGGCTCGACGAGGCGGTGGACGCCCTGGACGGCCTGCTGACAGAAGGTCGGGCGGAGGAGGTCATCGACCTGGCGGAATACGCCCTGATCCTCGCGGAAGAGGCCCTGAGCCAGGTGGACGACTCCGATGGCGATGTGTACACGGTCTGCGAGCGTCTCCAGGGTCTCCATCTCGCGGCGTGCAAGAAGGCGCAGCCCGACCCCGAAGAGTTGGCCCGGCGGCTCTTTGCTGCGGAGATGCGAACCGAGGGAGACTCGTTCTACGGAGCCGCTGAAACCTATGCGGACCTGCTTGGGAAGAAAGGGCGGGCGGTCTATCGCGAGTTGGCGCAGGCAGAGTGGAAGAAGTCTCCGGCTCGCAAGCCGGGAGAAAGCCTGACCTTCGATGCCCGGAGGTCGGCCCTCGCTCGGATCCTGGAGAGCCTGGCGAAGGCCGACGGTGACCTGGAGGCTCTCGTCGCCGTCAAGTCACACGACCTCTCGAGCGCTTGGGCCTTCCTCGGGATCGCTCAACTCTACAAGGAAGCAAGGAAAGGCGATAAGGCCCTCGAGTGGGCGGAGAAGGGCGTGCGTGCCTTCCCGCAACGGACCGATTCGCGGCTTCGAAGCTTCCTTGCCGGCGAGTACAAGGCCCGCCGGCGCCACCAGGAAGCGCTCTCGTTGATCTGGGCGAATTTCGTCGACGCGCCCGGACTCGGCACCTATAAGGATCTCAAGGGGTACGCCGAGCGTACCGAGAGCTGGCCCGCATGGCGGGAGAAGGCCCTCGGTGCGCTGCGGGATCTCGCGCAGCGGGCGACCGGCCGTCTGCGGGGCCGGGCTTCCGAATTCGGGGAGGGTCCGGGATCGCGGCTGGTTGAGATCTTCCTCTGGGAGAAGAAGGTGGAGGAAGCCTGGAGAGAGGCGCAGCGGGCCGGCTGTTCGGAAGCGCTCTGGCTGACCCTGGCGCGCCAGCGGGAGGGAGAGCACCCGGAGGAGTCGCTGGCCGTCTATCAACGCCAGGTGGAGTCGGCACTCCAGCAGGTGAGCCAGCAGGGATATGAGATCGCCGTGTCTCGCCTCCGGCAGATCCGGGACGTGATGAACCAGTTGGGAAAGACCGCGGAGTTGGCCGCCTATCTCGCCTCCGTGCGCCTCAGCCACAAGCGGAAGCGGAACTTCATGCTCCTCCTGGACAAGGCGAGGCTGTCGTAGTCGAGACTGGCCGCGAGAACAACTTATCGTCCATCATCGTTGTAGATCTCTTCGCGCCTCCAAGTGGTCGGCGGCGAAGCCTGTGACAGCTTCAGATGCAGGGGGGGAAGGGGTAGAAGCGGCGGCTCTTCCCGGGCCCCGAAGGCGCGAAGCTCGCCTTCGATCTCGTCGCTGGAGAAGATCCTGGCCGCAGAGCCTTCCATGGCGGAAAGCCTACCACCGATCGCCGCGTCGCCCTTCCCGGGGGAAAAGGAGCGAGGACGCCGGCTCGGGAGGCCAGGATGGGCGAAAAGGACGTCAGGATCGCGATCGGGGAAGTCAGGATGGAAAAAAGGAGGGCACCTTTTTCGGTCGGGAAGCCAGGATGGGCGAAAAGGGCGTCAGGATCGCGATCAGGGAAGTCAGGATAGAAAAAAGGAGGGCGCCTTTCTCGTCCGGGAACCCAGGATGGGCGAAAAGGACGGTACACTTTTCGTCCGGGAACCCAGGAAGGTCGCGATCCTGGGGAAGAGGGCCGGAATCCTGAGGAGGGAGAGGAAGAGGGAGGCGTACCGGGCGGCACGCCTCCCGAGGGGCTACTGGCTGGAGCCAGCGTGGGAGGGGGAGGGGGTGGTGGAAGGGGTGGTGCCCGGAGGCGTCGGCGCCGTCGCCGGCGGCTGATTCGAGGGCGTGGTGCCCCCGGCAGCAGCAGGGGCCGCGACCTTGGCCCGGCCGCGGAAGATGCGGAGCCGGAACTCGGCCAGCTTCTCGGACCGGGTGCCGTAATTCTCCTTGACCCCCAGCCGCAGGAAGCTGGCGGCCTTCCGCCCCTGGTC
>DASWQX010000594.1:0-12876 GCA_036403495.1 Thermoanaerobaculia bacterium | reverse complement strand
CCCGGCGAGGCCCACCCTCTCGTCGGCGATGCCCGTCTCGCCCAGCGCCTCCACGACTGGATGGACCGGGTCCAGAAAGGGCTGATCGCCTCCGACCGCCTAGGCCCCGCCACCGTCGGCGCCGAGGACGCGGAGGCGTTGAGGGCGCTGGGGTACACGCAGTAGGGCATCTGCTATCTTTCCCCTCCTGGAGACCGCCGACGTGCCGACTTCGATCAAACCCATCTTCCTCTTCGCCGACAGCCAGCTCCTCTTCTGGCGCGACGAGGAGGGCGCGAAATTCCTCGACCGCGCGCGGACGCTGATCGAGGCCGACGAGCTCGGCCGTCCGCCGCGGGGCGCCTATCTGGGAGCCTCGAACGGCGACGCTCCCGAGTTCTTCGACCTGTTCGTCGCCGCGATGGCGGAGATCGGCCTCTACGACTGCCGGCACATCCCCGCCGAGCCGTCGGCCGAAGACCTGGCGTTCCTCGGCGAGGCGGACCTCATCCTGCTCGCCGGCGGCGACGTCTGGCTGGGGTGGACCGCCTTCGAGAAGACCGGCGTCAAGGAAAAGCTGAGCGAGCGCTACTACGCGGGCGCCCTGCTGATCGGCATCTCCGCCGGCGCCATCCAGCTCGGCCTCAAGGGGTGGGACGAGGAGGACGGCACCGTGTTCGACTGCCTGCGCCTGGTGCCCTTCGTGGTCGACGCCCACGACGAGCCTTCCTGGACGGGCCTCCTCCGCGCCCTGCCCAAGGCCGGAGAGCACGCCCGCGGCTTCGGCATCCCCTCGGGGGGCGGCGCCCTCTACCACCCCGACTACTCCGTCGAGCCCATCCGCCATCCGCTGAGCGAGTTCGAGCTCGCCGAGAGCGGCACCCGGCAGGCGCTCCTCTTCCCCGGCAGCACCACGGAGGTGCGGCCGGACGAGGAAGGACCGCGGACGATGAGCCAGGAGGAGGTCCTGGAGCGGGTGCTGGGCGACTTCGGCCTTCCCGATCCGGAAGACTCCGTCAACTGACGCCCCCGATGAAGCTCTACGCGATCGCCGATCTCCACCTCCGCTACGAGGTGACCCGGAAGGCCCTGCGGGACCTCCCGCCCCATCCCTACGACTGGCTGATCCTGGCCGGCGACGTCGGCGAGACCGAAGAGCACCTCCGCTTCGCCCTCGGCATCCTCGCCGAGCGCTTCGCCCGCCTGCTCTGGGTGCCGGGCAATCACGATCTCTGGACCATCCCAACCAAGGCGGAGGGCGAGCTCCGGGGCCAGGCGAAATATGAGCGGCTGGTGGCGATCTGCCGGGAGTACGGCGTGCTGACTCCCGAGGACCCTTACGTGGCCTGGCCGGGCGACGGCGAGCGCTGCATCCTGGCGCCCACCTTCGTCCTCTACGACTACACCTTCCGGCCCGACAGCGTGCCGGTCGAGAAGGCGGTCGAATGGGCCGCCGAGGAGAACCTCCTCTGCTCCGACGAGGTCCTCCTCCACCCCGACCCGTTCCCCTCGCGCGAGGCCTGGTGCCACGAGAGGGTCCGCCTCACCGAGCCGCGCCTAGCCGCGGCGGCGGAGCGGGCGCCGCTGGTGATCATCAACCACTTCCCCCTGCGCCAGGACCTCGCCATCCTGCCGCGCATCCCCCGCTTCTCCATCTGGTGCGGCACCCGCCTCACCGAGAATTGGCACCTCCGCTTCAACGCGAGAGCCGTCGTCTACGGCCACCTCCACATCCGCGCCACCCACCTCCGCGACGGCGTCCGTTTCGAAGAGGTCTCGCTCGGCTACCCCCAGAACTGGGACCCCACCCGCGGCGCCCGCCCCTACCTCCGCCAGATCCTCCCCGATCCCCACGCCAAGCCGGTCGCGGCGAAGCCGTCGGAGGGATCGGTGTACAAGCCGCAGGGGTGAGGGGTACTCGCAAGCTGGCAGGTACCTTGCTTCAAAATCAGGGTAAGGGCATGCGGGCGATGCACGCCCGAGACGTGCCGCGAACCCCAACTGCTCTCAAGTGGGTGACCTTCGGGGATTGGCACGTGCCCTACTCGAAAGGAGGCTTTTATGGATCCCAACAAGCGACTTCTGGCCCGCGTTCTGGTGCTTATGGCTCTGGCGATGGGCCTCATGGCAGCAGTGCCGGCGCTGGCTTCAACCGCATCCGTCGAAGGCGTCGTCACGAGCGGTACCGAGCCCGAGTGTGTGCTCGTCCGGGACTCTCAGGGCAATTCCTTTGTTCTCCAGGGCACCGGCTGGTACGGCATCGTTGGCAACGACTACGTCCGCCTCGAAGGGACGATCGTTCCCGTGAACCGCTGCGGCGCCACCAGTGCCATCCAGGTCACCAACGTCTCGACGATCTGGCGCGACGACACCCGCAAGGTGATCGTCTACGAGCGGTCGAACGGCAGTTTCATGGACTGGGTGCGAGCCCACCGCGAGCGTGAGTGGAGAGAGTGGGAAGAGAGCCACCACATCCCGCCTCCGCCGCCGCAGCAGTAGTCAGTAGAAGTAAGTCGACTGGCGCGCGAGCTCAAAGGTCAGATGGTTTCAGTGGACGGCTTCCGGGCGCCCTGCCCGGAAGCCTCCATCTGGCGTGGCACCCGCCCCCACCTGCGCCAGATCTTCCCCGATCCCCACGCAAAGCCGATCGTGGCGAAGCCGTCGGAGGGATCGGTGTACAGGCCGCGGGGGTGAGGGGGTAAGATAGTCCCCATGACACAGCGTGCGGAGACCGTGCTGCAGGAAGCCTTGAAGCTACCCGAACAAGAGCGGACCGAGATTGTCAGTGCCCTGTTGGAGAGCCTGGGCCCTGAGCCGGAAGCCGATGTCGAGGCGGCTTGGCGTCAAGAGGTGGCGGCGCGGGTTGCGGCCCTGGATGCCGGCGGCGTGAAGCTGACGCCTTGGGAGGAGGTCCGCGACGATCTTCTGTCGAGGCTGAATGAGCGTCGCCAGGGTTGAGATCACCCCGGAAGCTCTTCGGGAGATCGATGACGCCTTTGAGTGGTATTTTGAGCGGAGCCTTCAGGCGGCAGAAGGACTTGTCGCCGGAGTGACCAGCGCGTTGGGTCTGATCGCGAGCGCTCCTGGCATTTGGCCCCATTTCGAAGCCGGCACGCGGCGGTACGTCCTCCGCAAGTTTCCCTACAGCATCATCTATCGAGAGATCGAAGGCGGCATCGAAGTGATCGCCGTCGCCCATCAAAAGAGACGACCGCGGTATTGGCGTGGACGACTGATTCCGAAGCGCGGCAACTGAACGGCAGTCGACTTCGTCTCAGTTGAGCATAGACTCGGCTCCCGTCTCTGGAGCCTTCCCCGCGCATCGCGAACCATCTCCTCAAGAGCGACTGAGCCATGGCCCAGAAATCATCGATCGAATGGACCGAATCCACCTGGAACCCTGTCACGGGATGCACGAAGATCAGCCAGGGCTGCAAGTTCTGCTATGCCCAGCGGATGGCGGATCGCCTAGAGGTGATGGGACAGCCCAACTATCGGAATGGATTTCGGCTGACCTTGCAGCCTCAAATGCTTGAGCTTCCTCTGCGATGGAAGCGTCCACAGGCAATCTTCGTCAACTCGATGAGCGATCTGTTCCACAAGAACGTGCCGCTGGACTACGTACGTCGAGTCTTCGACGTCATGCGACGGGCGGACTGGCACCGATTCCAAGTCCTCACGAAGAGAGCGGATCGCCTTGCCGAGGTAGGCCCACAACTGGAGTGGTCTCCGAACGTCTGGATGGGCGTAAGTGTTGAAAATTCGGATCATATTGACAGGATCGATGACCTCCGCAGGACCGGGGCAAAGTTAAAGTTTCTCTCTTTGGAGCCGCTTCTTGGACCTCTGCCTCAGTTGAACCTCCAGGGCATCGATTGGGTGATTGTCGGAGGAGAGTCCGGGCCCGGTGCCCGCCCCGTCCAGGAATCCTGGATCGCGGACATCCGCGATCAATGCAGGCAAGCCCAAGTAGCTTTCTTCTTCAAGCAATGGGGCGGACAGAACAAGAGGAAAGCGGGACGATTGCTTGCTGGAGGGTCGGACCTGGGACGAAATGCCTGCAGTAGGGTCACAGACTAAGTCAGGTGTCTAACTTTCAACGCTCCGCGTCCTTGAAACCATTGCTCCCGGCTTCCTGTCGAGGCTGAGTGAGCGATGGCAAGGTTGAGCTCACCCCGGAAGGTCTTCGGGAGATCGAAAGTCTTCGACTGGCCATCCCTCCGATGGATCTCCCTCGCGTCTGGCTGCTTCGGTCAAAAAGCATTCTACGCTCGACGCCCAACAGGGCTGACAATGCTAAGTGGTATCCCCGCCGCGGAGACGCCCCGCCGCTGTAGGCCTTCGAAATGTCGGCGCACATCGTCTGGGGACGTCTCTACGCGACCTCAACGACTTCGCGGGAGATTGCGGTTACGGAGGTGGTGGAGTGATCTCGCTTCCCGACATCCCCGGAATCGCTATCCTTGGCCAATGCGGCACCGTACCGTAGAGACGATCCCAGACGCTCTACGACATCCTTCGCAGGCCACGGGGACGGCGGGTCGTCTCCGATCCGGTGGTGTCGCTCCGGTCCTCACTAGCCATCGACTTCAGGTTGTCCCCCCCTCGGCCAAGGCATAGACTCGCCTCCCGCTTCAGGAGCCTTCCCATGACCGAGCCCATCCAATCCACCCTCTCCTCCCCCGCCGAGCAGGTGTTCCCGACGTTGACGCCGGCGCAGATCGCGCGGATCGCGGCGCATGGGGCCGTGCGCCAGGTCCGGCAGGGGGAGGCGCTCTTCGACGTCGGGGATCACCCCGTGCCGTTCTTCGTGGTCATCCGGGGGCGGCTGGAGGTCGTTCGCCCTTCCGGAGGTGTCGAGACGCTCGTCACCAATCATGGGCCGGGTCAGTTCACCGGCGAGGTCAACATGCTCTCCGGACGCCGTTCGCTGGTGCGGACGCGGGTGGCTGAGACGGGCGAGGTGATCGAGCTCGACCGCCACAGCCTGCTGGCGCTCGTGCAGACCGACTCCGAGCTCAGCGACATCTTCATGCGGGCGTTCATCTTCCGCCGGCTGGAGCTGATCGCGCACGGCATCGGCGACGTGGTGCTCCTGGGATCGAATTTCTGCGCCGCGACGCTGCGCGCGCGGGAATTCCTCACCCGCAACGGCCACCCCTACACATACGTCGACCTCGATCACGACGAGGGTGTGCAGGATCTGCTGGACCAGTTCCACGTCACGGAGGGGGACATCCCCGTCCTGATCTGCCGCGGCGAACTCGTGCTCCGGAACCCGACAAACCACCAGATCGCCGACTGCCTCGGCTTCAACGAGGAGATCGATCCGAGCCGGCTCCGCGACGTCGTGATCATCGGCGCCGGCCCCGCGGGGCTGGCGGCCGCGGTGTATGGCGCCTCGGAGGGGCTCGACGTGCTGGTGCTGGAGTCGAACGCTCCCGGCGGCCAGGCGGGATCGAGCTCGAAGATCGAAAACTATCTCGGCTTCCCCACCGGCATCTCGGGCCAGGAGCTGGCGGCGCGCGCGTACACGCAGGCGCAGAAGTTCGGCGCCCGGTTGATGATCGCGCGGGACGCCCAGAAGCTCGCGTGCGACCGGAAGCCCTACGCCGTCGCCATCGACGACGGCCCCCGCATCCCGGCGCGCGCTGTGATCATCGCCTCGGGCGCCCAGTACCGGAAGCTGGCCCTGCCGGGCTTGACGCGGTTCGAAGGGGCCGGCGTGTACTACGGCGCGACGTTCATGGAGGCCCAGCTCTGCGCCGGCGAGGAGGTGGTGGTGGTCGGCGGCGGCAACTCGGCCGGCCAGGCGGCGGTCTTCCTCGCGCAGACGGCGCGCCGGGTCCACGTGCTCGTGCGGTCGGAAGGGCTGGCGGAGAGCATGTCGCGCTACCTGATCCGGCGCATCGAGGACAACCCGGCGATCACCCTGCGCACGCGCACGGAGATCGTCGGTTTCGATGGGGAGACTCACCTCGAAAAGCTGACCTTCCGGGACCAGCGCGCCGACACGACCGAGACGCACGACATCCGCCACATTTTCGTGATGACGGGCGCCGCGCCCAGCACCGATTGGCTCGCCGGCTGTCTGACGCTGGACGAAAAAGGTTTCATCAAGACCGGGCCGGACCTGTCGAAGGAGGAACTGGGGAATGCGCGCTGGCCGCTCCCCCGCCTCCCCTATCTGCTCGAAACCAGCCTGCCCGGCGTCTTCGCGGTCGGCGACGTCCGCAGCGGCAGCATCAAGCGTGTGGCCTCCGGCGTCGGCGAGGGATCGATCGCGATCTCCTTCGTGCACCGGGTGCTTCAGGGCTCCTGAGGGCCCGCGGGGAACCATCGCCGCCCTCAAGCGGTCTATGCTTTCATGAGAGCGAGTCAACGCAACCTAGGAAAGACAGCCGCCTCGTTCGCCCTGGCCCTGCTGTGCCTTGGTTGCGGAGAACCCTCGCCGCCGTTTCAGACGGTTCCCATGGAAAGTCCGGGACGGTTCGCGGGACAGTGGTTCGATCGCGAGGGAAATCTGATGGCCGAGGTTTCCGGCGGACAAAGGAGCCATCTCAGACTCCGCCTCGACCCCCGGTTGAAGCTGCTGGATGCGCGAGCCCAGGACTGCCGGCTCCAGTACCGCTTCCTAAGCGAATGGCGCACGGCGACGGTCGTCGGGGCCCTGTCTTTCGTGGGCGAAGACCGGGCCGTCATCGACGATCTCTTGCCTGCCGAGGTGAATGAGACCTACTGCATCTGCGGCAAACCCTGTGAGGGCCTGACGACTGGATTGGTTCTCGTCAGGAACCCTCCTTCCGTCTGGCTCGCCAGGCAGTCCGCCAAGAGGGCTGAGCTGATGGCGAAGAGGATGTACAGGAAGACGTCCGACGCGGTCTTCGACGGCCTCGCCAGGATTCTGTAGATGCGGAGGGCTACGCCGGATCCGAAGCATGACAAGCGGACGCCGAAGCTTCTCTTTTCCGCTCCGAAACCCGAAATTCCATCTTGAAAGCCCCGATTCCGCGCGAGAAACTCGAGTTTCTGATCCAGAAAACCGAGTTTCCGGCTGAAAGCTCGAATTTCCGCGGCGGAAGACCCTTATTGCTGGTTGTAGACCCGGATTTCACGCCTGAACCTCGAGATTCGCAGGCGAAAAATCGGGATTCGCAGTCGGGAACCGAGCTTCTCGGCCGGAAAGTCGATTTTTTACGCCGGAATCAAAGGCTTCCGCGCCAGAATTTGGGCAAGCGGACGCCGCCGCCGCGCTTTTATCGCTCGCCCGCCCCCCCTACCTTCTCGAAACCAGCCTCCCCGGCGTCTTCGCGGTCGGCGACGTCCGTAGCGGCAGCATCAAGCGCGTGGCCTCCGGCGTCGGCGAGGGATCGATCGCGATCTCCTTCGTGCACCGGGTGCTGCAGGGCTCCTGAGGGCCGCGGGGAACCATCGCCGCTTCCGATGTTAGCTGCACGATTTGCGGCGTACTCTCATGGGTTAGGCCCCCACCGCCATAGCCAGCATGAAGCCGCCTGCTATTGCGCAGAAAAGTTGCAACCTAAAGAGAAGCCCTTGAAGTTGGATATACCGCTGAAGGCGACGAAGATGGTTGAACACTCCAGTCGCGAAGGCTGCGTCGCCATCCTCTCGGATCGCGCTGTTTATAAACCAGCGGTCAGGTGGAAATCTCGTTTCTGCTAGCTCTCTTAGTAAACGCTTCATAAGCTCCATCCTTCTATTCTCCGGAAGTCTCTCAAGAAGATTGGCAAGCTCTTTGGAGTTTGAGCCGGGCTCAAATCCAGCTCTTGTCTGCGCGACCAAGTGCGCGAATCCCAAGCTGATTCCGGCCAGTAAGAGAGACACTGCGTTGAGGGTGGCTGCCCAACCCTGGTAAGCGCCAAGGTGGAATGCGCCTACCTGTTTTCCGACTAAAGCGGTGAGCACGGCACCGCTGAAGCCTGCCACAAGGAGCGAATAGCGTTCGTGGGCCTGTGATCCCACTACGTCCGCACGAAACAAGGTGAGCCGCCCCTCCAAGAAGGCTTTTGCCTCATCTTCGCTTAAGCCTGTCAAATCCTCTTCAATAGCTCTTTTCTTCATGCTTACTCCTTCCCTTATGGAAATCTTAACGCAAGTCGGAACGCTCAGGCGCCCCCGTCAGCCCCTGAGGCTGGAGGTAGACCCGTAGGGCTCGGCGGATGACTCGGACTTGGAGCAGCGCTCGGTCTCTGCTCGGGTGGCGAGGCGGGCGACGTCACCGGGGTTGAGGTCGCCGGTTTTCGGCACCACCGCCGACGGGGAAATGGGTTCCCGAAGAGTCGGCGAGGGATCGATCGCGATCTCCTTCGTGCACCGTGCCTGCAGGGCTCCTGAAAGCTAAGACAGCAGTTCGGGTCGCTGTAGATCTCCCTGGGACCGCCGGTGTCCCCGCCGGCTCTAACTAAAACTAATCAAAAGCGGAGTTAGAGCCGGCGGGACGCCGGCGGTCCCAGGAGGTCTCCGCGGTTCATGCCCCCGAGAGCTCCCGGAGCGAGAGCGCCCCGCTGCTCTCGTTCGCGCCGGTCAGGGCTCGCCGCAGGTAGCCGGCCTGGCCGAGGTGAAAGGCGAGATGGCTGGTGAGCTGGCGGAGCAAGAGGCCTGTGGGCATTCTGGGGCCGCCGAGGACGTCGGGATATTCCGCTGTGAGGCTCTCGTCGGGGAGGCTGGCCAGGACCGTGCGGACCACCTCAGCCGTCTTGGCCAGCTCGGCCACAAGGTGTGATCTTGGGACGCCGCGGTCGCTGAACTCGCGGTCGCGGTCGCGGACGTAGCCCGTGTTTCCCAGGACGGTGCCCACGTAATATTGAAGGTTCCCGCAGACGTGGAGGGTCAGCGTGCCCACGGCGTTGGCGACGCCGGGCACGGTCGCCCAGATCAGGGCTTCGTCCGGAAAGAGGTCGAGCTCCCTGGAGAACGCCGACAGTTCTCGGATCAAGAGACGGCTGGTCCACTCGTCGTGCATCGATGCGATCTCCTTGGCAGCAGCGAATCATACCGTAGGCCCCGAGATCGGCCAATGAAGAGCCGGACGGTGCCGAATATGCACGGCGGCTCCGGAAATATGCGCGGCGGACGTCTCGCCGGGCTCGGCGGATCGTCCGAAATCGCCGGCGAGGTCTTCGCCGGGCTCGGCGGATCGTCCGAAATTGCCGGCGAGGTCTTCGCCGGGCCCGGCAGGTCGATTGAAATAGCCGGCGGGCCTCTTGCCGGAGCCGGCGGGCCGACTGAAATTGCCGGCGGAGGACTCGCCGGCCCCGGCGAGAGGCTCGCCGGCTATTTCCCGGCTATTTTCGTGCATAAAAACTCGGCCGGCGACAATTCCGAGCGTTGAGGCTGCCCCTGAAGCGGAGGTCAGACCGCCGGCTTCACGCCGATCGATCGGTACAGCTTCGCCGGGTCGTACATCATCCCGTCCTTGACGGTGAGGACCACGCGCCGGATGTCGCTGATGTTCTTGGTCGGATCGCCGTCGACCAGGATCATGTCGGCGAGCTTGCCGGGGGCGATGGTGCCGAGGTCATGGTCGAGCTTCATCACCCGGGCCGCTCCCAGGGTGGCGATGCGCAGCACCTCCGGGGCCGGGATGCCGACCTCCTGGACGTAGAGCTCGAGCTCACGGTGGAGGTCGAAGCCCGCCAGGGAGTCGGTGCCGGCCTCGATCGGGATGCCTTCGTCGTGGAGGAGGCGCACCATGGCGACGCAGGCGCGGTAGGAGTCGCGGTAGCGCTGCTCCTGGTCCGGCGGAATCGCCAGGCTCCCCCCGAACAGCGTGCGCCGGACCTGGTACGGCAGCCGGTCCGCCACCGGCGCCAGGCTCGGACGAAGCTTGTCGTCGCGGGCGGTGAACAGGTCCTCGTAGATGTTGAGAGTGGGGTCGACCACGGTGTGCCGCTCCTTGAGCAGCCGGATGAACTCCCGCACCGGCTCGGACGTGAGGTCGATTCCGGCGGCGTGCTCGCCGACGGCGGTCATCCGTGCCATCGTGCGGGTGTCGACTCCCGGGATGAAGTTGAGGAAGAGGAAGTTGACGTGCTGGATCTCGTCGTACCCCTCACGCACGGCGTCCGCCGCCGTCATCCCATTCGGGATGTGGCCGGAGACCCGCCGCCCGAGCCGGTGCGCCTCGGCGACGATCCCGGGCACCAGTTTGGGATCGAGCGAGCTGTAGATCTTGATCTGCGCGTAGCCCTTCTCGACGTAGTGGTCCACCGCGGCGCGCGCCTTCTCCTCGGTATCCACCAGCACCTTGGTCGGGCTGGCGTAGGGGCCGGGGCCCTCGATGACGCCGGCCAGCACCACCCGCGGCCCGAGGGCGTCCCCGGACTCCCACTTCTGCTTGAGGTCGAGCAGGTAGTCCATGTCGTTGGCCATGTCGCGGCCGGTGGTCACGCCGGCGGCCAGATCGAGGAGGCCGTCGTCCTCGGTGAAGTGCTGGTGCATGTCCCAGAGGCCGGGGAGCAGCATGCGGCCGTGGGCGTCGATGACCTGGGCACCGGCGGGCACCGCGACCTGGCCGTCCGGGCCGACCGCCTGGATGCGGTTGCCGGAAATGACGACCGTGACGTTGGGGGTGACCGTGCCCGCCTCCGGATCGAACAGCCGGGCTCCCTTCAGCGCCAGCGCACCGGACGGCCGGTGGGAGAGCTTCGCCGCCTGGACCTTCCAGCGCGATCCCGCCGCCTCGAGCTGCGCCTTGATCATCGCCGGCGCCGCATCCTCCCAGCCTTGCGGGACGGAGGTGACGAAGCCGTCGTAGCGGCCGAAGAAGACGCCGTCGCCGTCCATCCAGACGTAGATCGGCGCGGAGAGGCCGGTAAGGAGATAGAGCGTGAGGTCGCGCGCCTTGCCGCCGCCCGCGATCCGCGCCGCGCCGACCTTCTCGAGGCGCCCCTCCCCCTCGGGGAGCAGCGGCAGGCGATGGTGGGGATTGTGCAGCAGCGCCATCGCCAGCAGGCCGGCCTCCATGCTGAGGCCGCCGCGGGTGACGTAGAAGGCGGCCCGGGCGATCTTCTTCTCCCCCTTCTCCGGGCCGCCGCTCCAGGAGGCCCGGCCGCCGGCGATCTCGACCTTCTCATCGACGGGATGCTGCCAGTAGTCGACGCCCGTGAGGTGCTCCCGGAGCGGAATGCCCGCGGCGTCGAGACGGAGCCGCGAGGTGAAGCTCTCGCCGCGCCCGCGGTCTTTCACCTCCAGGGTGAGGACGCTGTCGCCACCCGGCTCGACGCGAAAGACGGCGAGCCCCACCGGATGCAGGTTGCCGAAGAAGACGGTATAGCGAAGCTCCTCGCCCGGCCGGAACAGGGGCGGCGATGCCGCGGCCCCGATGCCCGAATAGACGAGGAGCACCAGCGCAAGACAGCACGCTCTCCCCATGTGGTTTTCCCCCCGTTGAAACAAGCAACACCCGAGCGAGCGGGCAGAAAGGCTTCAATGTGGCAGGGATGTTACAACATCGCGGGCCGACGTGGCTGGAGCGAATCTCCTCGCTTCGATCGGCGTCGGCGGCCTGCGACCTCATCCCCGGCCCTTCTCCTGAAGGAGAAGGGGGGCGACTGCGATGCGGTCCGCGTTGGGCCCTCCCTCTCCTTTAGGAGAGGGATTGAGGGTGAGGTCGCAGGCCACCACGGCCCCCAGCCCTACTCCACCGGCTTGACCCCCACCTCGCGCCAGAGGGCCGCCGGGTCGTAGACGACGCCGTCCTTGACGGTGAGGGTGACGCGGCGGACGTCCGAGATGCGGCTCGCCGGATCGCCGTCGATCAGGATCAGATCGGCCAGCTTGCCGGGGGCGATCGAGCCGAGCTCGCCGTCGCGCTTCATGACCTTCGCGGCGCCGAGGGTGGCGGCGCGCAGCACCTCGGGGGCCGGGATGCCGGAGTCGACCCAGAGCTCCAGCTCGCGCGGGAGGGAGAAGCCGGCCTGCGCGTCGGTGCCCGCCACCAGGGTGACCCCGGCGTCGTAGAGCGCCTTCACCATGTCCTGCATCTTGCGGTACGAGGCCCGGTAGCGCTGGATCTGGTCGTGCGGCGGGTTGAGGCCGCCGCCGTAGAGGCCGCGCTGCACCTGCGGCGGCAGGCGGTCGGCCACCGCGGCGAGGTTGGGGTCGATATCGCCGGCCTCGGCCTTGAACATCCCCTCGAAGGTGCCGAGGGTGGGGTCGGAGACCGTGCCGCGCTCCTTGAGCAGCGCGATGAAGCGCTTCACGCGGTCCGAGTGGAGGTCGAGGTCGGCCCCCTGCTTGGCCACCTCGACGAAGCGGGCCGGGGTGCGGGTGTCGATCTTCGGATCGAGGAAGTTCAGCATCAGGAAGTTGACGTGCTGGATCTCGTCGAACCCCTCGCGCACCGCCTGCTCGGCATTCATCCCGTTGGGGATGTGGCCGGAGACCCGCAGGCCCAGCGCGTGCGCGCGCTTGACGATCGCCGGCACCAGCGCGGGGTCGAGCGAGCTGTAGAGCTTGATCTGCACGTAGCCGAGCTTGGCGTAGCGGTCCACCCACTCCAGCGCCTGCTTCTCGGTGGAGACCAGGACCTTGGTGGGGCCGGCGTAGGGTCCGGGGCCGTCCATGAAGCCGGCCATCAGCACGCGCGGGCCGATCCCCTCGCCCGAGGCCCAGCGCCGCCGCATGTCGAGGAGCTGATCGACGTCGTTGGCCATGTCGCGCACGCT
Organism: Thermoanaerobaculia bacterium; assembly: GCA_036403495.1. Taxonomy (GTDB): domain Bacteria; phylum Acidobacteriota; class Thermoanaerobaculia; order Multivoradales; family UBA5704; genus DATARR01. The sequence goes on along the minus strand of DASWQX010000594.1, from coordinate 208 downwards.
CGTCACGCCGGACGCCAGGTCGAACAGTCCCTGCTCCTCGGTGAGGTGGACGTGCATGTCCCAGAGCCCCGGAAGCAGCGTCTTGCCCTTGGCGTCGATCACCTCGACGCCGGTCGGCAGCGCCACCTCGGAATCCTTGCCCACCGCCTGGATGTGGTTGCCGGAGACCACCACGGTCATCTCCGGCAGGGTCGTCTTCGTGGTGGGA